>JADGRD010000591.1 GCA_017881285.1 Pseudomonadota bacterium
ACGAATTACGCCCAGGATCGTATGCAATCGGACGGAGGTCGCCGCACGGAAGCTCGGCTTTTGCTTTGATTCCGTCGTTCTTCGGTCGTCTGGTACCAAAAATCGATCGAACCCGTTCAGCACTTCAATGGCCCAAGCAAGCCATGCCGCGAGCACTGAAGTCCAGATGGTCCAATGGACTGACTTCCGTGGCGGGGGTGAGCTCGGACATGCGCGGCATGGGCGCCGCACTCGCCGGCCACGAAAATCCGCGTCGTCGTAACCTAGTAACGGTGATGTTACGACACCACGTCGCGGCACCGGCTGTGCGCCAGGGGTATCATGACGCAATAACAAGACCGCCTGACTCGGAGCGCCATCAGCGAATAGCGCAGGGTAGAGCGCAGCATAGCGGCATAGTCAGGAACGGTCAGCCAGCGAGCAGCAGTCGCGGAGATTCAGGTTTTGCGTCGGTGGCGGTTCGCCCAAAAAACGCCGTTCCCTATCGTCAAAACTGGACCGCGACCGCGTCCTCGACACTCTCGCAATTCAGATGAACACCAACCAGCGTAACCTATCTGGCCACGAACTCCGCTATCCGCGAAACGACTCTCGGAGTACAAGAGCAAGTACCCTCATGCGCCGACCATGCTCATTGGCTCTCCTACGGTATGCATTTCTTCCTTTTATCGCGATCGCCGCTGGTCCTTGATGCACGCATCGGGTCGCTGACGGCCAACCAGGAATGGTTCAAGGTCTGGCGCACGATTGATGGTGACGGGGGTGATCTCGGCCTCGTGGTGTGCGCTCCTCATGACTCGTCATAATGATTGGATGGAGCCATCAATCTAACGGGAGGCCGATTCAGATCGGGGTGGTAGTGAAGAGGCCAGCCTTGGCGTGAAAGTTGCTGGGGTTCCAACTCCACGTAAGGGGACCACAGCGAGTGAACGAATGGCCAAGGCATTTGCGGCGAAATCGCGTGTGACGGAATATCGCGCCAAGCGGGATTTCGCCAAGACATCTGAACCAGCCGGGAGGAAGGCAGTGCCTTCCTCCTCCAAGCTGCGCTTCGTCATCCAGCGGCATGATGCGAGGCGCCTGCACTACGATTTTCGCCTCGAGCTCGACGAAGTCTTCAAGTCCTGGGTAGTCACGCGCGGTCCTTCTCTCAATCCGCACGACAAGCGCCTTGCGGTGGAGGTCGAGGACCACCCGCTCGAATATGGCGATTTCGAAGGCACCATTCCCAAGGGCCAATATGGCGGCGGCACGGTGCAGCTGTGGGACCGCGGCTACTGGATTCCCGAAGGCGATCCGCGTGAAGGGTTGAAACGCGGCTACCTCAAATTCTCTTTGGAAGGCGAGCGGCTCAAGGGCAGCTGGGTGCTCGTGCGCATGAAGAACGACCGGAGGGGCGGCAAGCGCACCAACTGGCTGCTGATCAAGCACCGCGACGCCAACGCCCGCGATGACGACGGCGAGGCTCTGCTAACAGCCCCCGAATCAATCGCCTCCGGACGTAGCCTGGACGCGATCGCAGCCGGCAAAGGCAAGGCGCCAACGCCCTTTATCACGCGCAAGCTGAGCATATCTGGTGCCGTGGTGAAATCTACAAGGGTGAAGAAACCCGCGAAGTATTCCACGACGGTGGCCATGCCGCGTTTCATAGAGCCGCAACTCTGCAAGCTGGTCGAACGCGCCACCTCCGAGCCGGGTTGGGGGCATGAGGTCAAGTTCGACGGCTATCGCATGCAACTCCGGGTCGAAAATGGCCACGCACGGTTCCGCACGCGCAAAGGGATCGACTGGACCGCCAAGTTCGGCGGTATGGCCACGGCCGCGGGCACGCTCATCGATTGCCTGCTCGACGGTGAGGTCGTGGCGCTGGACAAGCACGGCGAACCGGACTTCGCAGCGCTTCAGGGGGCCTTGTCCGAACACAAGACCAACGAGTTGATCTACTTTGCCTTCGACCTCTTATTCGCCGATGGCGAGGATCTGCGCGGGAAGCCGTTACGCGACCGCAAGGCGCGTCTGAAGGCGCTGTTCGCCAAGTCGAAGCTGCCGCGGATCTTTCGATACGTCGATCACTTCGAGACGGCCGGCGATGCGGTGCTGCGATCGGCCTGTCGGATGCATCTCGAAGGTATTGTCTCCAAGCGGCTCGATGCGCCGTACAGATCCGGCCGCGGAATGGATTGGACCAAGGCCAAGTGCCGTGACGGCCACGAGGTGGTGATCGGCGGCTGGACCAGCGAAGGCGGGCAGTTGCGCTCACTGCTGGCAGGCCTCTATCACGGCAAGAAGCTGGCATATGTCGGGCGAGTTGGCACCGGCTTCGACGCGGGAACCGTGCGCCTGGTAATGCCGCGGCTGAAGCAGGTCGAGAGCAATGTCAGCCCCTTTGCCGCTGGCACCAGCTCGGAAAAGGCGGGCAACTTGCATTGGGCGCGCCCCACTTTAGTGGCCGAGATTGAGCTCGCCGGCTGGAGCGGCGCCGGCATGATGCGCCAAGCCTCCTTCAAGGGCTTGCGCGAGGACAAGCCTGCCGACGAGGTCGAGGCGGAGAAGCCCGCCAAGGCGGCCAAGACCAAGGTTGTCCAGCCCGAGACCCAGACTGCTGAAGGCGCGGTGGTGGTGATGGGCGTGTCGATCTCCAACCCCAACAAGCCTTTGTGGCCGGACGAGGACCCGCCTGTCACCAAGGGCGACCTGGCCTGCTACTACGAGACGGTGGGCGACTGGATGATCGAGCACATCAAGGGGCGCCCCTGCTCGATCGTACGCGCGCCGGACGGAATCGGCGGCGAGAAGTTCTTCCAGCGTCACGCCATGCCAGGCTCGTCCAATCTGCTCGAATTCGTGACGGTTTCGGGAGATCGCAAGTCCTATCTTCAAATCGACCGGGTCGAAGGGCTTGCCGCGATTGCCCAACTCGGCGCTGTCGAATTGCATCCGTGGAACTGCCAGCCTGGTGATCCAGACCTTCCGGGCCGATTGGTGTTCGACCTCGACCCGGCGCCCGACGTGCCGTTTGCCCGGGTGATTGAAGCCGCCGTCGAACTGCGCAAGCGGCTGGAGAGCTTCGGACTGATGGGCTTTTGCAAGACGACCGGGGGCAAGGGCCTGCATGTCGTCACTGCCTTGGCTCCCGACAAGAAGAGCCCCAACTGGTGGGCCGCCAAAACCTTCGCTAAAGAAGTCTGCCGGCGGCTCGCTGCGGATCAACCCGACCGTTTCAACATGACGATGGCAAAAAGGGCTCGCGTCGGACGCATCTTCCTCGACTATTTGCGCAACGATCGCATGGCAACGGCCGTGGCACCGCTCTCGCCGCGTGCCAGGGAGGGCGCTACCGTTTCGATGCCAGTCGACTGGCCTCAGGTGCGTGCAGGACTCGATCTGAAGAAATTTACGGTGCGCACGACCCCTGCACTGTTGCGCAAGAACCGGCCCTGGAAGGACTACGCTAAGTCTGCGATGCCGCTACGCCAGGCGATCGAGCAACTGCTCAAGACAAGGTAAGGAGAT
>JADGRD010000592.1 GCA_017881285.1 Pseudomonadota bacterium
ACGCAGCCACTATTCGCAGAAGCTCGCAGTTGGCGCACTGGCGATTCTGGCCGCCTCTTGCTCGTCCAACAACGCCCAGAGCAGCGGCAGCGGTGGATCCAGGCCAAGCGCGGGTGGTGCAACCGGCGGGGCGACCACCGTCGGCTCCGGCGGGCAGGTTGGCACCGGCGGCTCCTCTCCTGGCGTCGGCGGAAAGGGCTTGGGTGGCCCCGCGTCCGGAGGCGCGGCAGGCTCGGCGAGCGGCGGCTCGGGCAGCGGGGGAGTAACTTCGGGCGCTGGCGGTTCAAGCTCCGCGGCCACAGGCGGTTCGAGCACAACGACGGGCGCGGGAGGCATGGCCGGTGGGCGCTCTGGCGGTGGCGGGGCTGCCAGCGGTGGCTCCGGCAGTGGCGGCGCGACAGGCAGCGGCGGTGCGACAGGCAGTGGCGGCGCGACAGGCAGCGGTGGCGCGACAGGCACCGGCGGCGCCACGGGGACCGGCGGCCCCACGGGCACCGGCGGTACGGCAGGGATTCAGAGCTGCCCAAGCCTGCCCGGCGCCCCGATCGGCACCGCGCCGCTTCCCACGGCGCCTCAGCTCGCGTATCAGCGGATGGAGATGAACGCCTTCCTTCACTACAGTCTCGCGACCTACGATGGCTCGGAGCAGGGAAGCCCGTCCGATTCGCCAACCATCTTCAATCCCAGCAATCTCAATGCGACCACCGTGGGTAAGTGGGTCACCTCTCTCAAAGAGGCCGGTTTCCGGCAGGCGATACTCGTGGCCAAGCACAGCGTCGGCTTCGCTCTGTGGCCGTCCAAGTACACGGACTATTCCGTCAAGGCCAGCCCCTGGATGAATGGACAGGGCGACGTGGTCAAGCTCTTTTCGGACGCCATGTACGCCAATGACATGCGGCCGGCGTACTATTTGGCTCCCTGGGACCAGAAGTACCCGAGCACGAAGCCCGACTACGAGACGTATCTCAAGAACCAGGCGGCCGAGCTTCTCGCCTATGGGCCTGCTTACGAGATTTGGTTCGACGGAGCCAATTCCTCTCAATATTCGGGCGTCAACTGGAAGACGGTCTTTCAGGCCATCCATCAGGCGCAGCCGAATCTTCTCATTTGGGCCGGTCCCGAAATGGGCCAAGCGGGTGCGATTCCGGATTTGCAATGGATCGGAAGCGAGACGGGATTTGCGAAGCGCTCGACGTCGAGCCTCGACACTACCAACTGCGGTGGGACAAAGACCTGGTGTCCGTACGAATGCGACGTTTCAAGCCACGCCTCCTGGTTCTGGCACTCCGACTCCGACATCATTTCAGTCGCTCACATGCAGGATATCTATTTCCAGTCCGTTGGCATGAACTGCACGCTCCTCTTCAACGTCCCCCCGTCGAAGACTGGTGAGTTCAGTCCAGCCGATCTCAGTTTGCTCCAGCAGTTCGCGCAGTGGTACGGAGCGCTCTACAAGACCAACATCGCGAAAGGACAGTCGTCCACGGCGGACTCGACATGGGCGGCGACGGGATTCGAGGCAAGCAAGGCCGTCGACGACGATATTTGCACCTACTGGGCTGCCGCCAGCGGCAAGACCTCGGGACGTCTCGAGGTGACGCTACCCTCGTCGACGACCGCGAACTTGATCAGCATCCGGGAGGCCATCGAACTGGGTGAGCGAGTGACGAAGTATCACGTGGAAATCCAGCAGAACGGTACCTGGAATACCGCGCCGACCGACAAGTCCGGAAACAAGATCCAAGGCACCGTCATCGGCAATCGCCAGCTTTGGCAGCTCAGCGGGACCACCGCCCAGGCTGTCAGGTTGGTTGTCGATTCGGCAAAAGACTCTCCCGCCATCGCCGAGCTCAGCATCTATTGAGAAGCACAATGAAAACGCGAGGCGCATCTAACAATGCTCTCGAAGCCGAGACTGTACGATGGCGCGAATCTCGATTTGGAGATTGCGCAAGGCACAACCCTTGTCCGTCATGGTGCATCATGAAATGTCGAAATCCCCGTTCGCAGCTAGCGCTTCTGGCGGTCACCTGCGTGATAGCGTCTGCGATGTCCGCTTGCTCAGGCTCTAGCTCTGGCGGAAGCGGCGGCAGCAAGAGCCAGGGGGGCGCCAGCGGCTCGGGCGGCCAAACTGGAAATGGCGGTGCCAACACGAACGGTGGCGCGACGGGCGGAGGCGGCAAGACCGGAGGCGGCGGTGCGGGTGCCAACAGTGGCGGGGTGGGCGCACAGCCGAGCGGCAGGGGCGGTGGCGGGGCGAGCGGCGGAGCTGGCGGCAACGGCGGAAACGCGGGCGGGGCGACAGCGGCTGGAAACGGGGGCAAAGGCGGGGCTGCGAACGGCGGAGGGAGCGGACCGTCGAGCGGCGGGGGCGGTCAGGGACGCGGAGGTGACCAGCCGGGCGGTGGAGGGGGGGCGAGTGGTGGCGGGGGGACTGGCCAGCCGGGCGGGGCTGGCGGTTCGAGTGGGGGCCAGCAAGGAGGAACGAGCGATGCGGGCGCACGCGGCGGCTCAGGGGGAGCCGGTAGCGTCGACGCGGGGGGATTTTCCTCGCCGTTCACACCCACACCGGTTGGCGGCGCTTCCAAGGTGACCGACAGCGCGGCCTCGGGAGGTTCCTCGGTCGGGCTCACCGGCACCGGCCAGGGTGCCGAGGCCACGGGATTGCCTGCCGCCAGCCAGCTGGCAATTCACTACGCGACGGTATCAACGGGCACGATCAGCGTCTCGGTCAACGGCGGTACTGCACGCAAGGTGAACGTTCACTCCACGGGTGCTCTCACGGGCTCGTTCCTTTACTCCATTATCGACATTGCGATTCCCGCCAACGCGAAGGTAACGATCAGCAAGGCCAGCGATGACGTGGCGGTGAATATCGACAAGCTCATCGTCGGCGACGGCAGCCTGGGCTTGCCCCCGGACATGTGGAACCTATCGCCCTTCAAGGTTGCAGACGGCCCCTACAAGACCGACTGGACGGCCTTGGGTCTGGCATATTCGACGCCGCAGTGGTGGCGTGACGCCAAGCTGGGCGGATGGGCCCACTGGGATCCACAATCCATGCCCGAGCATGGCGACTGGTACGCCTACGATATGTATATACCGGGGAAAGACTCCTACGACTTCCACCAAAGCCACTTCGGTGATCCGTCCGTCTACGGTTACAAGGACATTTGCAAGAACTGGGTCATCGACAAATGGGATCCCGCGAGCTTGATGGATGTGTACGTTCAAATGGGCGCCAAGTTCTTCATGTCCATGGGCTCACACCACGACAATTTCGATAACTGGGACTCGACCTACCAACCCTGGAACTCGGTGAAGATCGGAGTGAAGCAGGACATCGTCGGCACCTGGGCACAGGCGGCGCGCCAAAAAGGCCTGCGCTTCGGCGTCGGACTCCACAATTCGCCGGCGCGCACGTGGGGTCAGTGGATGCCGGTCCGTTACACCAGCGGCACGAAAGGCCCCTACGATGCCATGCAAACAGTTCTGGATGGAAAAGGGAAAT
>JADGRD010000593.1 GCA_017881285.1 Pseudomonadota bacterium
TCAGTTTCGTGGCTTTTTTCTTTGGATTTCTGTTTAATCCATGGCACGTCCTAGTAAAGGATAAATTTCTCGCAAACCAGGCTGAATCCCTGGTAATCGGAAGGTTAGTTAAATCCCGCTCCGATGGCGTTTTCTCAGGAGGGGGCCTTTGCGGAAGGTGCAATGAAGATTGTGCTGTTGTTCGAGAGATCAAAGAGCCCAAAGTACGACGGAGCGTTGTCGGTATCCTTGCCGCCGGCCCCGTGAAAATCGAGAATGAGCCGGTACGGGTGGGTGCTGTCGTAGTTGCTGGGCCAGCGAATAAGGAATTGCCGGCTCCCAATCGTGTTTTGGTTTGCCGTCGAGGTGGGGCTGTTCTTGAGCGTCGGCGTCTTGCCGCACCCGGCACTTGGCACTGCGTTCCCGGCGCCACCATCGGTAGCGCCGCCGCTGCTCCCACCGGTGCCGCGGCTGCCGGTGCCCGACCCACCGGTCGCGCTCCCACCATTGCCGAGACCACCGTCTCTGGTACTCGATCCACCCGCCCCGCTCGAACCGCCAGTGCCCGTCGTGCCACCCGTCTCTCCGGCTCTGCCCGTCGACGCCGTGCCACCGCTTCCGCTCTTGCCGCCGGTTCCGGTGGTACCGCCCGTCCCGGTGGTGCCGCCCGTGCCGCTCTTGCCGCCCGCACCGGTGGTGCCCCCCGTTCCGGTGGCGCCCCCCGTGCCGACCGTCCCCCCCGAGCCGACGGTTCCGCCGACACCCGTGGCTCCGCCACTCGCCGTCACGCCGCCCGAGCCCGTCAGTCCTCCCGAACCGCTAGGGTGGGAGCCTCCGGTCCCTGTGCCGCCGCCCGCGCTACCACCGCCGCACCCGAGCCCGAGTGCGAAGCAAAGGGCCAATCCGCCTAAGATCGACGGCAGCCAACCCAGTCGATCGTGACAAGACGAAGAACTCAGGAAGGGGACTTCTTGTGACATGACGACATTTCCTTCGGTTGTATTCGACGCTGGTCAGCCTCGCCCTACTGCAGACCGCTGAAGAAGGTCCAGATGTTGGCAGTGGCGATCGCGTCGACCGTGTGATTCCAATTGCCGACGCAGTAAATGACCGGTTCGGCGCACGCGCCATAGCTCTGGCAACCGGTGAAAGCCGAGGTGGTCGTTTGATTGCATCCGTTTTGCTTGATCCAGAAGTCACGCGTCGGCTCGCCGCCCGCGGTAGGCGTGACCGTGGTGTCGGCGGTCCCCTGGTGGATCATGATGGCGGGCTTGGCGTTCTTGTCCGCGCAGGTGCCAGGCCCCATGCCTTCGACGGGTGCATAGCCACGGAACCAGCTGTTGTGTGCGCAGGCGATGGCGTTGGTGAACATCCCGCCCATGCTGAACCCGGTGAAGAACTCCCGACTCGTGTCGATGCAGAATCGGTTCTCGAGATCCGCCTTCAAGGTCTGAATGTAGGCGTAATTCGCGTCGTTGCTCGTCCAGTTCGAAGTGATTCCGCTTCCCCACTTGGACGTTGTTCCGGGCGCGTCGCCGTCGCCCTGCGGATACACGGTGATGGCCTTGCCGCCGGATCGCGAAGTGAAGTTGTACATGCCCACGACCGAGACGTTGTTCATGTTGTGGCCGTGCAAGGCGAAGATCAGCATGAGCGGCGTCTTGTTGTCGGCGCTGGTTGGAACGTCGAGCAGGTAGTAGCGGGTCGTCCCTTGGATGTCCATGGTTTGCTGAGTCTTCGGATCAGGTCGCGTGATGGCCTTGCCGCAACCAGGGGAACCGATGCCGCCGTCTGCCGACGAGCTCCCGCCGGTCCCGGAACCTCCGCCATCTCTGCCACCAGCGGCAGAGCTGCCGCCGCCTCCTCCACCGCCGGTCGAGGCGGCGTCTGGTGTGCCGCCGGATCCGCCTGCCGAGCTCCCACCCGAACCGGAGCGCCCACCGGTTGTCGGTGCGCCGCCTGCGGCCGAGCTGCCGCCCGTGCCTGGCTGACCACCGGTTGCCGGTGAGCCACCTGCGGCCGAACTGCCGCCCGTACTGGTCTGACCACCGGTTGTCGGTGCGCCGCCTGCGGCCGATCTGCCGCCCGTACCTGTCTGACCACCCGTTGTCGGTGCGCCGCCTGCGGCCGAGCTCCCGCCTTCTCCACTCTTTCCGCCGCTGCCAAGGGTGCCGCCCGTGGATGAAATTCCCCCCATCCCACCGCCTGCCCCGCCACTGCTTGTGGACGGGGCGCTGTTTCCCCCGCAGGACGGGAGGACTACCGCGAAACCAGATACCAAAATCCCTAGCAGAATCTTCTTCATTCGTAAGCCTCCTGGCAGCAGCCGTCGAGCTCATCTGCTCGCGGTGCGCAATCGAACCGGTTCGACCCTACAGTTCCCGCCGGGCGCTGCTTCGGCTCACGTAAGCACGTCCCGTGCGGAAACTGGATCTGCCGAATCCATCGTGATATCGGCCTGTTCCTCACAGTTCACACGAACTCGAGGTTGGTGAGAAGGAGGGATCTTGGCACCCTATGACTGCAGGGAAGACATGCCTGACGCTGCCACCGCAGTTTCTGGCAGCGTAGCTGGATCCTCCAGAGCCGAGCTCTCAGAACTGGCTGAGGAACGTCCAGACTTCTGCAGGTCCCCAGCTGCTCGACACGTTGCCACTATCCGGGTACGCGGTGTGGTCACCAACGAAGGAGCAGAATTCCACCGGATAGCCCGTCTTGCAGCCCGTCAGGTTGGTGCAGATGTGAGAACCACTCGCCTTCGGAGGGGTCGCCCAGGTACAGCCATTGGTGGTGGCATAGTTCTTGGTCAAATTCACGCCGCCGTCGTAGTTCAGCACCGTATCGTTGGTTCCTTGCGACAAGTAGTAACCGATCGGTATGCTGGGCTTGCAGCTCCCGCTCATCTGGGCTACCGCGTAGATGGCGATGCCTCGGACCCCCCAGGTCGCAGTTGTGGTCGGCCCGCCGAGTGGCCTCTGGCACCCGACTTCGTAGGACATGCTCGCCCCGTAGCTCCAACCCGTCGCATAAATGTGATCGGTGTCGACGCAGAAGTTGTCGGTGACCTGCTTCACGACGGCATCCATGAGTTCCATGTTGTTGTTTCCGGCCGGCCATCCGCACCCCGAATCCCCGCTCCCCGTCCCCGAACAGGGAGTGCTTCCACTTACCCCGTTGGGGGCAGCGAAGATCGTGGTGTTGTCAAAACCTGCTCTGTTCTGACCAGCTCCGACATCGTGGATCAATTGGATCTTGCGACGAGAGAGACTTCGCAAGGCAGAGCGCTATTCCCTTGCCAGAAAGGGCGGTCCGCACCAAAATTCGCCGTTATGACCTATTGCACAAGCCACCTACTTATGGCCACTCTCGCTGTTTCCGTGCTGCTGCTAGCTAAGCCGGCGTCCGCCGCCAACCGCCAGGCGCAAGAACGGGCAGCGCGAAAGGCATGTCTTACAGGCGACCCTGCCAAGGGAGTCGCCATCCTCGCGGACCTGTTCCTCGACACCAGGGACGCAACGTACA
>JADGRD010000057.1 GCA_017881285.1 Pseudomonadota bacterium
GAGCAATTCCTCCCATGCGGCCCTGGCCCGTTCGTGCAGGGGATCGCGGGTCAGCGCCAGCGCGATCCAGGCCCCCGTGTCCACGAAGACCAAGTCGTTCTTTCGGGTCATGGCTGGTCGTAGATGATGTCGTGATCGGTGGAGGTGGTGCGCGGCTGCCCGTCCCACAGACCAACGGGACCCTTCGTGGCAGGCCGAAGCCAGACCTGCCGGATCGCCTCGCGGATCAGTCCAGCCACGGGCCGCCTGGTCCGTTTCGCGATTTCGTGCAGGGCCACGAGATCCTCTTGTTGCAAGTAGACTTGCGTCTTCGTCATGGGTGTCATGATAGCGCCTTTGGTGACATCCATCCAGTTCCCTCGGATGCCGGTCGCGCCTACGGCTGGCCCAAGCGCTCGCCGGGCCACCAGGCGGCCAGGCGGTCGAGGGTTGGCTGGTGCGTGAGATCGAGGCCGAGGGCGGTGACGGACACCAGCCCCTCGGCGATGGCGGTACAGTCGGAGCCGGGGATGTCGGGGCCCCTTTCTTCCGGGCCACCGATCCAGTAGTAGTCCTTGCCGCGCAGATCCTTCCGCACGGCAACCTGGTCGCGGTAGATACGGCGCCCCAGGCTGGTTGGCCGCAGGCCGCGCACGGGGCCGGACGGGAGATTGACGTTGAGCAGGGTCTCCGGCTCGAAGGCGTCCGGACCGCGGCCCAGGATGTCGCGCACCAGTGCGGCCGCGAACGCCGCCGCGTGGCTGAAATCCTGCGGGCTCTGGCGTTCCAGCGAAATGGCGATGGCGGGTACCCCGCGCAAGGCGCCCTCGATCGCGGCGCCGACCGTGCCGGAGTAGAAAACATCCGATCCCAAGTTGAAGCCGTTGTTGATGCCCGATAGGCAGAGGTCCGGCTTGCGCGGGACCAGGTGGTGGAGCGCGAGGTAGACGCAGTCCACCGGCGTGCCGTCGATGGCGTAGGCGTTGGGCGCTACCCGCTCGACGCGCAGAGGACGGTCCAGGCTGATGCTGTGCGCGGCCGCGCTGCGCTCGCGATCCGGCGCGGCGATGAGCACGTCACCGACATCGGCGAGGGCGTCGGCAAGCGCCACGAGGCCCGGCGCCCGGACGCCATCGTCGTTACTGATGAGAATAAGTGCCTTCACCGAAATCGATATGGGAACCCTGGGAGGGTTCCCAAACCCTCCCGCGATGGTTCGCGCCGAGCGAAGCTCGCCGCTCCCCACGCGAAATGCTTGTCGGGGCGACTGGATTTGAACCAGCGACCCCCTGACCCCCAGTCAGGTGCGCTAACCAGGCTGCGCCACGCCCCGAAAAGTTATGAAAGAGGATGCGAAATGTAGTGGACCTAGGGCTCTTCCACAAGACCAATCAGCTCGATGACGGCCTGCTTGATCTTGCGCAAGGTTTCGACGTCCACCTTGGGCGGGGGCAGCGGCGGCGGCGCGGACTCGTCGTGGCCCAGCTCGCGCAGGCGCGTGCGGGCGCCCTCGATGGTGAAGCGCTGGGCGTAGAGCAGGTTGCGAATGCGCAGGAGATGCTCGATGTCCTGCCGCCGGTAGAGCCGCTGCCCCGAGCGCGTCTTCCGCGGCTTGATGGAGGCAAACTCGGTCTCCCAGTAGCGCAGCACGTAGGGCTTGAGCGCGCACAACCTCGCCGCCTCCCCGATTTTGAAGAACGGCTTGTCCGGGATGGCGTTCGGGTCGACCGGCGCGACCTTGCGTTTTGGCAACAGCGTCCTCGCGTGGCTTCGCCGCCGGGGTCTAGACGGTGGGTTCGCCGTTGAGCGAGTTCTTCAAGACCTGGCTGGGCTTGAAGGTCAGTACTCGCCGCGCGGTGATGGTGATTTCTTGCCCGGTCTGCGGATTGCGTCCGGTGCGGGAATTCTTGTCGCGCACCACGAAGTTGCCGAAGCCGGAGATCTTGATCTTCTCTCCCCGCTCGAGGGTGGTCTTGATGGTATCGAAGACGGTCTCGACGATCTCGGCCGCTTCTTTCTTGGAAAAGCCACCGACCTTCTCGTAGACGGTCTCGACGATGTCGGCCTTGGTCATGGCCGCTATGTTCCCACAATGCCGAATGTTGTCAAAGGGTTGAAGGCTAGCGTATCTGGATGGGGAAAGCCGCGGCGAGCGCGGCCACGACCCGCTGGTGAGCATCGTCGGCTTCGGCGTCGGTGAGGGTGCGGTCGGCCGCCCGGTAGGTCATGGACCACAGGACGCCCTTCTTGCCCGCGGGCACGTACTTGGGGTCGCGGAAGTCCTCGAGCACGCCGAGGTCGCAGAGCAGCGGCTCTGCGGCCGAAAGGAAGGCCGCGCGCTGGGCCGCCGCTTGCGTGGCGAGATCGATCCAGAACGAAACGTCGCGCGAGACGGCGGGAAAACGCGGCGGCGCGGCGGTGCGCAAGGAAGCCGTGGCCCAGGCGAGCCCGGCGACCTGGAGCTCGAAGTAGAAAGCCGCGCTGTCGATGCCCAGCTTGCGCAGGACGCGCGGGTCGAGCTCGCCGAGGCAGCCCAGCGCCGCGCCCGACGGGGAAAGAACCTGCGCCGACACGCCGGGATGGAGGAACGGCTCCGCCCCGGGCGAAACGAAGCGCGCGTCGGCGATCCCGAAGCCACGCAGCACATCCTCGACCACGCGCTTGAGATCGTAGAAATCGAGTGGCTCGCCCGGCTTGAGCCAGCCACCGCGCCGGCCCGCGAGCATGCCCGCGGCGTGGTTGTTCTCGACCGGAGTCGCGTCCCCGCCAGGGGCGCGGCGCACGACGGGCCCCACTTCGAACAACCACGCGTCGGCGACCCCGCGCGAAAGGTTGCGCTTGAGGGCGTCGGCCAGGCCCGGCAGCAGCGAGGTGCGCATGACCTCGTAGTCCGCCGAGATCGGGTTGCGCAAGGTGATCCCCTGCCCCAGCGTCGCATCCTTTCCATCGCCGCTGATGGCGGCCAGCGCGGCCTTGGACACGAAGGCCCAGGTCACGATCTCCGACAGGCCGGCGCCCGCGAGCAGCCGGCGCGCGCGGTCGGCGGAGCCCTCGGGATTGGCCAGCTCGGTCGCGTTGCTGGCGATGCGATCCTTGCGCGCGGGCTTGCCGTACTCGCCCATGCGCAGGATCTCCTCGATGAGATCCTCGGCGATGGTGATGTCCGGCCGGTACGAGGGGACCGTTACCAGCAAGCCGTCACCCTGGGGTTTGCAACCCATCCCCAAACGCGTGAGTTGTTGGATGGCGAAGGTGATGTCGTAGTCGACGCCGCTCACGCGACGGAGCTTGGTCAGCGACAGCGGGACCGTCACCTTGGCGGGCGGCCGGGGAAAACGATCGACCGTGCCGCGCACCAGACTACCGCCGCCCAGCTTGGCAATGAGAGAAGCCGCTCGTAGCGAAGCGAAGGGAATGCCGTTGGCGTCCACGCCGCGCTCGTACCGGTACGATGCTTCGGAGGGAATGCCCAGGCGCTTGGCCGTGCGGCGAATGCTGCGTGGCTCGAAGGTGGCGGCTTCGAGGAGCACGTTGCCGGTGGCGGCTGACACCTCGCTGGTCGCGCCACCCATGATGCCGGCGATGGCGACCGGGCCACGAGCGTCGGTGATGAGGAGATCCTCGGGGACAAGCCCGCGCTCTTGCCCGTCGAGCGTGGTCGTGCGCTCGCCCTCCCGCGCACGCCGGACGACGATGCGGCCTTGCAGCCTGTCGAAGTCGAAGGCATGCAGGGGATGCCCGGTCTCGAGCAGCACGTAGTTGGTGGCGTCGACCACGTTGGAGATGGCGCGCATCCCGCAATAGGCGAGGCGCAGCCGCATCGAAATGGGGCTGGGACCCACGCTGAGCCCGGCGATGAAGCGAGCGGTGTAGCGCGGGCAGCCCTGCGCATCGACGATGTCGACGTCCATGGCCAAGCCCCCGTCGACCTCCGGAACCTGGTCGACCTCGGGCAGGCGAACGCGGGTGCCGAAATGCGCCGCCAACTCGCGCGCGATGCCCAGGTGCGAGAGCGCGTCGGGCCGGTTGGGCGTGACGTTGACCTCGAACACGTCATCGACCGCGCCGACCACCTTGGCGACGTCCTCACCCGGCACGGCTGCGGGCGGCAGGATCAAGATGCCCTCCGCCGCCTCGGAGAAGCCCATCTCGATTTCGCTACACAGCATTCCGGGTGAGAGCACCCCACGGACTTCACGCGCATCGAGCGTCCGGCCACCCGGCAGACGCGCGCCCGGGGGCGCCCAGCACACCCGGTTGCCCGAGGGCGGCACGTTGGGGGCGCCGCACACGACGTCCTCCTCGCGCTTGCCCGCGCGGACGCGCACGATGCGCAGCTTGTCGGCCCCGGGGTGCGGGCGGATTCCCAGCACCTCGGCCACCACCACGCCCGAGAGCTCGCGGCCCTTCGGCTCGATGCCCTCGACCTCCAGGCCCTGCCCGGTCAAGGCGGCCGCGGCCCGCTCGGCATCCACCTCCGGTGGAAGCTCGACCAGTTCGCGCAGCCAGTTCAACGAGATCTTCATGAAACGTCCCTAACCCGCCGGAAATTGCTGGAGAAAACGCAAGTCATTCTCGTAGAATAGCCGCAGATCCGTGACCCCGTACTTGAGCATCGCCATGCGCGACAGGCCCATGCCGAAGGCGAAACCCGTGACGTCGTACTTGTCGTAGCCCACGGCCGCAAGCACGTTCGGGTGGACCATGCCCGAGCCGCCGATCTCCAGCCAGCCCGTGCCCTTGCACAGGCGGCAGGTGGCGCGGGCTGGCTGCTTGCCCTGGCACAGGAAGCACGAGGCGTCCACTTCGGCCGACGGCTCTGTGAAGGGGAAGAAGCTGGGGCGCAGGCGGATGTCGGTTTGCGGGCCGAAGAAACGCTGGACGAAGGCGATGAGCGTGGCCTTCAAGTCCTCGAAGCTGACGTTCTTGTCGACGTGCAGGCCCTCGCATTGGGGGAACATGGGCGTGTGCGTGGCGTCGTCGTCGCGGCGGAAGACGTTGCCAGGCGCAATGATTTTCACCGGCGGCGGCCCGGCCAGCATGGTGCGGATCTGCACCGGTGAGGTGTGCGAGCGCAGGATGAGGCCCCCCTCGACGAAGAAGGTGTCCTGCATGTCGCGCGCGGGGTGGTCGGCCCCCGTGTTGAGCGCGTCGAAGTTGTTCCACTCGGTCTCGATGAGGGGCCCGGTGCGCACCTCGTAGCCCATGCCCAGGAAGATCTGCTCGATCTCCATGCGCACCCGGGACAGGGGATGGATCGTCCCCGCCCGCCGGCCGCGGCCCGGCAGGGTCACGTCCACGCTGCGTGCAAGCTCGCCGGCCAGCAACGCCTCGGCGAGACCCGCCAGGCGCTCCTCGACGAGCTTCTCGATCGACTCGCGCGCCCGGTTGGCCGCCGCGCCCACGGCCGGGCGGTCGCCGGGCGGGATGCGGCCGAGCTGCTTCATGAGATCCGTCGCCCTGCCCTTTTTCCCAAGGTAGCGCGTCTGCGCGAGCCGGATCTCGGGCTCGGTGCGCAGACCGGCGATCTCGGTGGAGAAATCCGCGGCCAGACTCTCGAACGAACGTACGAGGTCTTGGGCTGTCCCTGCACCCTCGCTAGCCATGGCGGCCTGGCTGGGGCTTAGGCCGCCTGCGCGGCTTCGACGATCTTCTTAAAGGCGTTCGGGTCGCTGATGGCCAGGTCCGCCAGGATCTTGCGGTCGATGGCGATGTTCGCCTTCTCCATACCCGCGATCAGCTTGGAATAGGAAACGCCCGCCTCGCGCGCGGCGGCGTTGATCCGCACGATCCACAGACCGCGGAAATCGCCCTTCCGCTTGCGGCGATGGAAGTAGGCGAAACGCCACGCGTGGTGGACGGCCTCGACGGCCGCCTTCCAGAGTTTCGAGCGCCCGCCGCGGAAGCCCTTGGCTGCCTTGCGGATACGGTCGCGTCTGCTTTTTGTCTTGTAACCACCTTTAGCGCGGGGCATGGGGCAAACTCCTCGATCTCGTGACTACTACAGCCCGTAGGGGATCATCGCCTTGATCTGGTGCTCCTGGCTCTTGGCGATGTAGGCACCGTGGCGCAGCTTGCGCTTGTTGCCTGGTTTCTTGTTGGTGAGGATGTGCCGCAGGAAGGCGTGCTTGCGCTTGATACGGCCGTTGGCCGTCAGCTTGAAGCGCTTCTTCACCGCGCTCTTGGTCTTCATCTTCAGCTTGGGCATAAGAGGCGCGCAGTATAGCCACGGCGCGGACGGGCGCAAGCATTTACAGCATGGTTGGCCCGCGATGGTGAGCCCCCTCTCGCGAGGGCTGCCCGGGGACTACGACTTGGGGGCGTCCGAGCCGGACGAATCCGTAGGGGTGCCGGTATCGGCTGGTAACGCGTGGCGCGAAACGGGGCCGGACTGGGCCGGCGGGGGCGCCGCCCGGATGACGCCCGCGCGCGGTCCCAGGACCATGACCATGCGCCGCCCCTCCATCGAGGGCTTCTGTTCGATGACCGAGATCTCGGCAACCTCCTTGGACACCAGGTCGAGCATGGCCTGGCCGGTCTCGGGGTGAACGATCTCGCGGCCGCGGAAGACGATCATGAGCCGCACCTTGTTGCCTTCGCCCAGAAAGCGGCGGATGTGCTTGAGCTTGAAATTGAGGTCGTGCGTGTCGGTCTTGGGGCGGAACTTGATCTCCTTGAGCACCACCACCGACTGGTGTTTGCGCGAAGCCTGTTCCTTCTTGGACTCCTGGTACTTGAAGCGGCCGAAATCCATGATCCGGCACACCGGTGGCACGGCGCGGGGACTGACCTCGACCAGGTCCAGACCCTGGTCCTCGGCCATCCGCAGGGCCTCGTGCGTCGGCACGATGCCGACCTGGCTGCCGTCGCCGCCGATCACGCGCACTTCGGGCACGCGAATGCGACGCCCCACACGGTAGTTGTCTGCCACGCTTCCCGGGCCGCGCCCGGATCCTTGATAGCCGCCTGGTCTTGGGATGCTCTTTCCTCCTGCTTTCGCCTACGCCGGTTTGGAATTCGGGACGCCGAGCGACGGAACCGCCGCTTCGGCGACCAAGGTCTTGGCCAAGTCATCGACGGGCTGCGCCGGTAGCTGCTTGCCATCGCGCGTCCGCGGCGACACCACGCGCGCCGCCATGTCGCGCTCGCCCACGACCAACATGTACGGGATCTTCTCGAGCTGAGCGTTCCGGATCTTGGCGTTGAGCTTGTCGGCGGACAAGTCCGCATCGGCGCGCAGCCCGGCCGCCAGGAGAACGCCCTCGACCTCGCGCCCATAGGCCTCGGCCTTCTCGCTGACCGTGATCACGCGCGCCTGCACGGGCGCCAGCCAGATCGGGAAAGCGCCCGCGAAGTGCTCGATGAGCACGGCGATGAAGCGCTCGATCGAGCCGAGTAGCGCGCGGTGGATCATGATGGGCCGCTGGCGCGAGCCATCCGCGGCCACGTACTCCAGCTCGAAGCGCTCGGGCATCTGGTAGTCGAGCTGGAAGGTCGTGCACTGCCACTCGCGGCCCAGGGCGTCCCTGATCTTGAGGTCGATCTTCGGCCCGTAGAAGGCGCCGCCCCCCTCGTCGACTTCGAAGGGCATGCCGGTGGATTCGAGCACGCGGCGGATCGCCGCCTCGGCCCGGTTCCAGGCTTCGATCTCGCCCATGAAGTCTTTGGGCCGCGTGGCCATGAAGAACTTCACTTCCTCGAAACCAAACATACGCAGGACATCCATGCCAAAGCGGACGCAGGCGGCCAGCTCGGCCTCGATCTGATCCTCGGTGATGAACAAGTGCGCGTCGTCCTGGGTGAAGCCGCGCACGCGCATGAGCCCATGCAGCACGCCCGAGCGCTCGTAGCGGTACACCGTTCCCAGCTCGGCGTAGCGGACGGGCAGCTCGCGGTACGAGCGCAACCGCGAGCGGTAGATGGCCACGTGGAAGGGGCAGTTCATGGGCTTGACCAGGTAGCGCTGGCCTTCCAGCTCCATGCCGCCGAAGAGGTTTTCCTTGTAGTGCGCGAGGTGGCCGGATTTTTCGAGCAGCTGCTCGCGCGCGACGTGAGGCGTGTACACGGGCTGGTAGCCGCGCTTGACGACCTCTTTGCGAATCAGGTCCTCCAGCACCCCGCGCACGATGGCGCCCTTGGGGTGCCAGAGCACGAAGCCCGGGCCCACCAGCTCGTCGACCGAGAAGAGGTCGAGCTGCTTGCCGAGCACGCGGTGGTCGCGGCGCTTGGCCTCTTCGAGGCGCAGGAGGTGGGCCTTGAGGTCGTCTCTCGACGCGAACGCCGTTCCGTAGACGCGCTGGAGCTGCGCATTGTGCTCGTCCCCGCGCCAGTAGGCGCCGGCGAAAGACAGCACCTTGAACGCCTTGATCTGCCCCGTGCGCTCGACGTGCGGACCGGCGCACAGATCCACGAAATCGCCGTGCTGGTAGAGCGAGATCTCCTCGCCCTCGGGAATCGACTTGATGATCTCGACCTTGTAGGACTCGCCCTTGCCCTCGAAGAACACGAGCGCTTCCTGCCGGGAAATGACCTTGCGCTCGAAGGCCAGATTCTGCGCGATGATCTTGGCCATCTCGGCTTCGATGCGCTCGATGTCGTCGGGCGCGAAAGGCTCGGTGTCGAAGTCGTAGTAAAAGCCGTTCTCGATGGCGGGACCGATGGTCACCTTGGCGTTCGGGCGCAGCCGGCGAACCGCGTCGGCCATCACGTGTGACGCCGAGTGGCGTAGACGGGACAAGGGATCGTCGGGCACATCCCCCTTGTTGCGGGGACGAACGGTCTCACTCACGGGCCATACACTCCGAGCGCGCACAGAGAAAGCCTGCGTTCCGCGGTCGCGCGAACTTCGGGACAGCTATGGGCAAGTGAGTCAACGGTTGCGCAGGATAGCATCCCGGGCTGCGCTTTGCTCGGCTTTCGCCGCGGTCATACGAAGGGCTTGTAGGCGCGGCCGGGATTGAACCGGCGACCCCTACCGTGTCAAGGTAGTGCTCTCCCACTGAGCTACGCGCCTGTGCAGAGTTCTTGTCCAGGGCGGCTACCTTAGCGATCCAAGGTGAGGTGTCAAGGGGGAAGCAGTGCGTGCCAGCCCCCGTCCGAGGGTACTTTTTCGCGCAACTTCTTCCTCGCGTTTCCGATAGCCCATGCATGACCCTCCCACGCCAGGTCGTGCCTGACGGCAAGCACATGATAACCCGCCGCTGTTCCCGGCGGCCGTTCCACCTGCGCCGGGAGCAGCGGGGGCGTTAGGGCTTGCGGCTTCGGGGATTGTTAGACACAATGTCTAACATGAAGACCACGACGGTGCGCCAGGTGCAGCATGCGCTGGCGAGCGTGCTTGCCGAGGTGCAGAAGGGGCAGGAAATCGCCGTCACCCGGCGCGGAAAGGTCGTGGCGCGCATCGTTCCCGCGACAGGTGCGCAAGGCCACCTACGCTGGCCGGACTCGGCGGCGAGGATGAACCGGCTGATGTCCGGCGCGACCGTCAAGGGAACGGCGCCCAGCGAGCTCGTGCGCGACTTGCGCGGAGAGCGGCTGTGAAGGCGTATTTCGACACCAGCGTGGTCACCAAGTGGTACCTCCCCGAACCGGACAGCGCCCATGCCCTGCGGGTGCGCGCGCGGTTCGCCCCGCCCTCTGTGCTGACCCACTTGCACAGGCTCGAATTGATGACAGCGTGGCAACTCAAGGTCTTCCGCCGCGAGCTTCCCAGGAACATCGTCGAGCAAGCCCTGACCCACGTCGAGGACGACCTCGCGGCCGGGATCTGGGAGCTGCCCGCTTACGATCTCGTCGACGTCTTTTCCCGAGCGGAGGCGCTCAGCCGCCGGCATTCCGCCACCGTAGGCGCGCGTTCGCTCGACATCCTGCACGTGGCGGCCGCGCTGATCCTCGCGGCGTCTGCCTTCGTGACCGCCGACGTCCGTCAAGCAAGGTTGGCCAGAGCCGCCGGCTTGCGTGTCACCACCCTCCGGTAACGCGGACGCCATACCGACTCGCTCGCCGAAGCATCCTGCCGTCGGCCGTGCCTCGATTGGCCGCTGGCGTCTTGCATACAAGACAAGATGTGTAACCAAACGTCGGAGCGGGCATCCAACCGACAGATAGAAAACGCACCCGGTCCGCCCGTGCGGGAAGGGACCGCGGGGCACAGCGAGGAGAACGTCACATGAGCAGCGCCTGCCCCATCACGAACGAGACCGTGGATGAGCGCGGGGCCCGCCTCTGCGCGCTCATCGTCCTGGTTCCCTTGTGGTTGTCGCTGGCCTTGGCCTCGCCGTGGCCCGCGCTGTTCCTGGCGGTCGATTTCGCCCTGCGTGGGTTCGGCGGCCGCCGCTGGAGTCCAGTGGCGCGTCTGTCGCGATCGCTCCTCGCGATTCTGCGACTTGCGCCCCGGCCGACCAACGCCGGCCCCAAGGCCTTCGCGGCCAAGCTCGGGTTCGGTTTCTCGGTCGTCGTGGCGCTGGCTTTCCTCCTTGGCCTGGAAACCCTGGGCGTGGCCGCTGGCGTGCCGTTCGCACTATGCGCGATCCTGGAGGGCACGCTCGGATTCTGCGTGGGCTGCCGCATGTACCAAGTAGCGCAGCGGTTCTGGCCGCGCCCCAGCGTGTCGGACGCCCGGATCGTGGCGCGTTGAGTGCGTTGCCACTACGGAAGACCCTGGCACCGCCCCCGTGCCGAAGTCGCCCACCGTGCCAAATTCACCATCCGTGGTACGATTCCCACCATGGTTCGGACGCTACAGATCCCCTAGATCCCCTACGACGACTCGGTGCTGCTCGAGACTAGCCTGCCCCAGGCAGACTTCGAGCGGGAGGCTAGACTCCTGCGCAGCCAAGTTGTTCGAGCTCGGCCGATCGTCGTCGGGGAAGGCGGCTGAGTTGTGCGGCATGGGACGGGTGGCATTCCTGACCTCTCTTCAACGAGTAGGTGTCTCGATGAGCAATCTACGCCCCGAGGACGTCGTCGACGAGGTTGCTTTTGCCAAGCGAACCTGAGGATGTCGTCGTCAACACTGGCCCGTAAGCGCCCTCGGCAAAATTGGAGCCTTCGATGTCGTTAGGCGGTTGCCCCTGCGCTTCACAATACCTCGACAGGTCGCGGACGAGATTGAGGCTGGGGCACGCGCTGGACATCCGGTCGTCGTCCCGCCTTGGGTGGCAATCCATGCACTGACGGGGACGTGAGCGTGCCCGAAGGCATGCTGCTCCTGCCCGATGGGTCGCTGCTGATCGCCGAGCAGGGTAAGAACCGCCTGACGCGTTATGATCTCAAAACCCAAACCCTGTCCCCCTTCTTGAGCCTGCCCAACCTGACCGGGCTCGAAGGCGTTGACGGCATC
>JADGRD010000594.1 GCA_017881285.1 Pseudomonadota bacterium
ACGCCTATCAGCGCGCGGCGGAGCGGAGCGATGCCGGTCAAGCGGCGCGCCTGCGCCACCTCGCGGCCGAACAACTGTTGCGCGGGGGACAGATCGCGCAGGGCCTGGATATCTTGAAGAGCGTGCTTGCGGACGCGGGGCTGCGGCTGGCGCCGGGCCCGGGCCGCGCGCTGGTTTCGCTGACCCTGCGCATCCTCTGGTTGCGCCTGCGGGGGCTCAAGTTCCGCGAGCGGCCAGCCTCGGAGATCTCCGCTGGCGACAAGCGGCAGCTCGATGTTCTGTGGTCGGCGAACACCGGGCTCGGCGTCGTCGATACCCTGCGCGCCGACGATTTCCTGGTGCGCTACCTTCTGCTCGCCCTGCGCACCGGCGACATCCGGCGGGTGGCGCAAGGCCTGGCGGTGCTGGCCGGCCAGCTCGCAGCGCTGGGGGGCGGTCGTTTCGCCTGGGCCAGCCGCATGGTGTCCGAAGCCGAGGTGCTGGCGCGGCGGTCGTCGCACGCGCCGACCATCGGGCTGGCGCGCATGTGCAAGGCGATCGTACGCTATTTTGCCGGGGAGTGGGATGCGGCCGCCAACGACCTCAGCGCGGTCGAGCAGTTCATCCTGACCAACTGCCACGGCATGGGTTGGGAGCTCGCGACCACGCGCTCGTTCATCTGCTTCGCTCTGCGGTTCGTGCGCCTGCGCGAGCTGTGCGAGCGCTTCGACCGCTACACGGCCGACGCCGATCGCGCCGGCGATCGCTACCTGGCCGCCAATCTGCGCACCTACCAGTCCGTGGTGTGGTTGATTCGCGGCGACCCCGCCCGCGCGGCCAAGGGCATCGAGGGCACCTTGGACGCCTGGCCGGCGGACATGTACCACGTGCAGCACTTCTTTCATCTCTACGCGCGCTGCGAGCAGGCGCTCTACGCCGAGGATCCCGAGACCGCCTGGCAGGCCATCGCGACCGAGGAACGCCGGCTGCAGCGCTCGGGCCTGCTCAAGGTGAGCGGGATCCGGATCGAGAACGCCTGGATTCGCGGGCGGGTCGCCCTCGCGCTGGCGGAGAAGGCCGAAGGCGTCGCACGGCAGCCGTGGTTCGCGGTGGCCCGCGCCAGCGCGCGCTGCTTGCGCAAGGCCGAACACCAGACCAGCGTGGCCATGGGTGCCGCGCTGGACGCCGGTGTGCGCTGGCTGACCCCGGGCGCGGATCGCGGTTCCGGTCTCGTCGCGATCGAGCGCGCGGTGGCGACCGCCGAGGCCGCCGGCGCCGCGCTCATCGCAGAATCGGTCAGGCGGTGGCTGGGCGAAATCATTGGCGGCCGCCGCGGCGAGGAGATCCGCGCGCGCTCGAACGGCTGGATGGCCGACCAGGGCGTGCAAGACCCCGCGCACCTGGCCCACCTCTACGCGCCCGGCTTTCGCACCCCCGCCATGCTGGCCCGCCTGACCGGCGACCGACGCACCTCCCAGATGTTCATGGCACAAACCTCCGCGCCATCTCGATGAGGGCGCGGATGTTCGCGGTGGGCGCGCCGGGCGGTATGCCGCCGGCGCACGAGACGATGAGATAGGAGTGGTCGGGCAAGCTTTCGAGCTGCGCGCGCACAAAGGCCGCCACCTCGGCGGCGGTGCCTGGCGACACCCACCCCGTCGCCACGGCGGTGGCGTATTGCCCTGCCATCGACATGCGCGCCACCGTAGCACGGAAGCCCCTGCTGGCCACCAACCCGTCTTGAGGAGACTGGATGAGCTGCCTTTCGCTAGTAGAACTTGAGAAGGCCACCGAGACGCTCGCGACGGCCCACGCCGCCAGCGCCCGATCCGCGTCACGTTACTCGGTGAGCAGGCAAATTTCGACCTTGTGTTTGGTGCATGCGAAGGCCTACTAGATTGGCGTGCGAGTTACGTCGGCGATAGCTCTGCTTCTGTCGTTGGTATCCGTAGCGCGCGCGGAAGACCACGTCGCCGACGTGCCTTGGCTGGAATGGAATTGCGCCGACGAGTCCTGTCCCACGCCCCTCGAGTTCGCGGCCAAAGTCAGCGAGCACCTGGGTACCCCTGCCTCCGTGGTAACCGAACGTTCCCAAGCCAAGATCTGGGCTTGCGTCGAGCACCTCCCGGCTCAGGCAGGGCAGCCGGCCGCATGGCTTGCCGAAGCACGCCTGCTCGACAAAGCTGGGTCCGTGGTGGGTACGAGAACGATTTCCAAGGATGGCGAATCCGGCGCCACCATGGCAGATGCCCTCGCGCTGGTGACCGCTCTCTTGCTTTCCAACCCTCCCGAAAAGCCCCAGCCACCGCCATCGACACAAGGGACGCCAAGCGTTGCGCCGGCGCCTCGGGCCACGGCCGATACCCCTCCGCCAAGCCCGCCCGAGCCGCGCCGTTGGGGCGCAAAGCTCGAAGGTGGCGTATCCGTAGCACTCGGACTTCTGCCCGGGCTGAGTGGGGCCGGTGAAATTCGAGCCTTCGCCGCCCCGCCTTCCGGCCGGACCCTTTTCGCCCGTTTGGCCTTCTGGCCCGAAAGCACCGCCACGGTGTCCCCCGGTCAGGGGAGCACGCTGCGGCTTACGACCGCGGGCGCTGGCCTTTGTCCGGTTGGGGGTCATACGGGTTCGCGAGGCTTTGCCCTGTGTGCGGGTGCCGATGTTGGTTGGCTTCGGGCATCCGGCTTCGGCTTTGCCAGTTCGACCAGGCGCGATCTGTGGTTCGCCGACGTCACCGCCGAAGGTGAAGTGGAACAGTCAATTGCAGACGGCTTCTTCGCGAGCTTCGGCCTGCGTGCGATCGTGCCCCTGATCCGCACGAAGGTGGCCTATTCCACCTTGGGTAGCGCAACCCAGGTCTATCGCCCGTGGCCCGTCGCGGCGGCAGCTCACCTGGGCCTGGGTTACATATTTCGTTGATAAATCCCTGCTCAAGGCACCATTAACCAAGCGATGGTCTCCATCTCCGGCATGACGTCCGTCCCGAGCGACCCATCGGTCGTGGCATGCCCAACCTTCCGCGAGATCTTCGAGGCCAACGCGCGCTTCGTTTGGCGCTCGCTACTCAGCCTGGGCGTCAGCGAGAACGACGTGCCGGACGCCAGCCAGCAGGTCTTCGTCACCCTCAGCAGCAAACTGGGCCAGCTCGCCGCGGATTGTTCCGTTCGCACCTTCGCCTACGGCATCTGCCTGCGGGTTGCCGCCGATTTTCGCAACCGCGCCCACCTTCGCCGCGAGCGTTTGTGCGCCGTTCTTCCCGAACCACCGGCGGCAGCCAGTCAGGAAGGCCTGCTCTCCCAGCGCGAGGCCTTACGTCGGCTGCGGCAAGCCCTGGACCAGATCGAGCCCGTCCAGCGCGACGTCTTCGTGCTCTACGAAATCGAAGAGCTGCCCATGGCCGAGGTGGCCCAGGCTGTGGGTTGTCCTTTGCAGACGGCGTACTCGCGCCTGCACGCTGCCCGCAGGGCGGTCGCAGCGTTGCTGGGCGAGCCCACGGGGGACCTAGGATGAC
>JADGRD010000595.1 GCA_017881285.1 Pseudomonadota bacterium
TGGTCGCGGCTCTCTTGACTGTCTCGTACGCTTCGTCCGTCGGTCATTCAGGTCCGGATCTGAAGCAGAGGTTGCAAGCTCGGGCGCCTATTCCTGCGGATCTTCGCCAACAAGTCGCGCGGGCCTCAGAGATCGGGCGGCAGCTCTATTTTCTCGATAAGGTAGCAGCCATCGGGACGGATGTGCTTCTGGAGCGTGTACCCGACCCCGGAAAACGCGGACTCGCCGGCTACCTGTCCCTCTTCGACTCGGACACACCGAGCGGAACGTTCCTTGTGAGCTTTTTTACCAAGGAGGAGGTTCCTCGGATTGCCTACGAGATCCGTGTTATCCCGGACCAGAAGCCTGAATTCACCACCTTCGATCCGCCCAAGGCTGCGACGCCGACATTCGCTGCATTGGTGACCGCGCGGCAGAGAGCTGTCGCGGCAATGCCTCGCAACGGCCAACCGGGTAAGCCCGCGCATTGGCGAGGGGATTGGGCGTAGAATCCGCGGAGGTGGAGCGATGAAGAGACTCATCTTGGCGAGCCTGACGGGAGTCATCGGAGCGTGTGGCGGCCTGGCGCCGCAATCCTTGAAGGTGCCAGCTCAGAAGGCAGATGCGAGCACGGTTGGGCAGGGCGACCTCGGGACAGGCAACACAGCGGAAACCGTCGAGGCCAGCCGGGACTCGTTCGACGCGCCCGCGGATGCCATCGCAGGCGGCGCGGAGGTTGGGCGCGTCGAGGTCAGCCCGGAAGACGGCATCCCGGCCGTCTGGGATCTGGCGCCAGCCGAGGTCGCTTGGCCGGTGGACAGCCCGCTCATCTCCGAGACTAGCGGCTTCGATGCGGGCGTCGTCGGCGAACGCCCGAGGCCCATCGACGGCTCGACCGCGATTTGCGAAGACCAGGTGCTGAGCTACGACGACAAAGTCCCCGGCGCTTCTACGTCTTGGGTGAACAGCCTCGCCTTTTCTCCGGATGGCCAGACGCTGGCCGCCGGAATTGAGCATAGCGTCACGTGGTGGCAGCTCGGTGGCGGGACGGACGGCGGCGTAGCGAACGGCGGGGGGTGTAGCGGGCCTTGGAAGACGTGCCCGGCCGGCATCGACTCACTCGCCTATTTGCCTGACGGTAGGCTGGCCGGGTTGTTCTGCGGCGGCCAATTCGTCATCTTCCGCTGTGAAGTAGCACCGGCGTTCTACAACACCTTCGCGGTGTCCCCGGTTGGCGAGATGGTGGCGGACGCTTACAGCCCGATTCGGCTCTGGGATACGACGACCGGCAACGTGGTGAGGACGCTGGCCAGCGGTGGTGCGTCCTCGCTGGCGTTCTCCCCCGATGGTGCGATTCTGGTTGGCGGCATCGCGAACGCGGGCGTCCGCCTCTGGGATATCGCATCTGGAGCGGAGCTCACGAATCTACCGATCGCGGCGCCGGGCACCAGTGTGCGTGTGGCGGTCTCACCCGATGGTAGGTGGATCGGGGCCTTGTCTTCCGCCGGGCTGCAGATCTGGAGCCTGCATACCTATGCCAGTGTCGCCGCCTTCGTCGTGGATCCCCTCGCCACCAGCTTTGCCTTCTCACGCGACGGGAGCTCTGTCATCACGGGCGGGGCGAAGGTCAACGTGTACGCCGTGAGCGATGGCTCGCTTCTCTACCAATTGGGCGACCGAACCTACGTCGTCGCGGTATCGCCGGACGGCACGCGGCTGGCGGCCTCGGGCGGGACGGGCGTGCCGGTCAACCTCTACTGCTTGTACTAGGAAAAAGCAGGGAAATGAAGTGGCGGCCGGTCTTCGATCCCACGCTCCATAGACGATCCTCCGGATTGGCGTAAAATCTCGTCCCCATGGACATCGTGCTTGGCGTCTGCCTGGGGATCGTTCTGTGGTTCTTCGCCCGCTACGGGCTCGGCGGCTTCTATACCATCGGGCCGAACGAGCGGGCGGTCTTGTGCACCTTCGGCCGCGCCCAGCGGCTAGAGGACGAGACCACGCTCTCCGATCCCATCGCGGAGAAGCTGACGGCGGAGGAGAAGCAGCGCTACGAGTACCCCATGGTCCGGGTCGTCGCGCCCGGCTTCCACTGGAAGCTGCCGTGGCAGACCCTGCACCGGGCCTCCATCGCGACCTCGACGGTGTCCATCGCCTTCGACGCCGAGGATCCCTCGGCCAATTCCGGCGGGCAGGTACTGGAGGCGGTGACCAAGGATCAACTCAACACCGGACTGTCCGGCCAGATCCGCTTCACGGTCTCCGAGCGCAACCTTTACGCCTACCTCTTCGGCGTGAAGAAGCCCGTCGCCCATGTGCTCGGGTATTTCGTTTCCATCCTGCGCGACCGCATCGCCAATTTCGAGGCGCCGGGCAAGGCGCATCTGGCTGGTCCCGAGCCCGCCGCGGACGCCCTCGACATCGGCGGCGTGCAGGGGATCTCCATTAATGACCTGCGCAAGAACCTGCGCGATCTCAACGAACGCATGGATGCCGAGTGCGAGACCGCGGCCGCACGCTACGGGATCCAGCTCGACGCCGCCCTCATCACGGGGATCGATCCCCCGGCCGAGGTGGACTCGGCGCTGGCCGCCATCAACACCGCCCACAACCACGTGTCGAGCGAGATCAGCCTGGCCCAGGCTGCCGCCGATCAGCGCATCGTCCAGTCCAAGCGCGCGGTCGAAATCGAAACCCTGAACGCGCAGGCCGAGGTCGAGCCGCTGCTCGCGCTCGCGGCGCAGCTGCGCGACTTGGCGGGCAACGGTGGGCCGCAGGCCGTCGAGGCCTACGTGCGCAACGCCAAGATCGCCTTGCGGCGCAAGGCCCGTCATCTGGTCCTCCAGGACGCCACGGGAGGGACCAAGTAATGGAATTCCTGCAAGGCATGCTCTACACCTTCGGCATCAGCTTCGTGGCCATGCCGATCCTCCTCGGCCTGGCGCGCATGTTCGCCCTCTACGTGGTGGTCCGCGAGCGACAATGCGTGGTCTTCGAGCTCTTCGGCAAGGTGCGCATGGTCATCACCGAGCCGGGGCTGCACACGCCCTGGAAGAGCATGGGCCCCTTCGCCATCCTGGTGCCGTTCTTCGGCAAGAAGTTCCTGGTCGATCTGCGCATCGACCAGACCTATCTGCGCAGCCAGCCCGTCAACTCGGAGGAAGGCGCGCCCATGGGCATCGGCGTGTGGTGCGAGATGGTGGTGGGCGAGCCACTCGACTACCTGTACAAGAACAACGACCCGCTCGGCTCGCTGCGCGCCAACATCTCGAACGCGTCGGTGCGCTGCCTGTCCAACATGAAGCTGTCGGACATGCTGGAAAATCGCCACGGCATGAGCGGCCTGGTTCGCCAGGAGGTGTCGGCCAAGTCGAAGGAATGGGGCTACCAGGTGGGCAGCATCTACATCCGCAAGGTGCACTTCCGCGACCGCGGCATGACCTCGCAGATCGAGCAGAAGGTCGTCAACCGCCTGCGCCAGGTCACGGCGGCCATCCAGCAGGAC
>JADGRD010000058.1 GCA_017881285.1 Pseudomonadota bacterium
ATCTTCCAGCGCAAACAGGAGGCCAAGAATCCCTATTTGCGCTTCGTGAACGTCACCAGCGAGACGACCGACCCGGCCGAGTGGGGCAAGAACTGGCCGCGCGAATACGACGGCTACCTGCGCACGGTGAACCCCACGCACACCAAGTACCGCGGCGGCGCGCCCTCCGAGGGCATGCCCCCGCCCGAGAAGGCCGAGCGGAGCCCGTGGCTGACGCGCATGTTCGCGGGCTACGCCTTCGCCATCGACTACCGCGACCGGCGCGGCCACGCCTTCATGCTCGCGGACCAGGAGGCCACCAAGCGCACCAAGGAGCGCAAGCAGCCGGGCTCGTGCCTGCACTGCCACGCCTCGGTCATCCCGCTCTACCGCCAGACCGGCGCCGAGCTCGCGCCCGCCGCGCCACCCGCCGAGCAGATCCAGAAGGGCTTCGAGGCCATCGGCAAGCTCGACTACTGGGAGGCCAATGCCAAGCTGGAACAATCGGGCCACAAGCACCCGGTTTCCTGCGTGGACTGCCACGATCCCAAAACCATGCAGTTGCGCGTGACCCGGCCCGGGTTCATCAACGGCATCAAGGCGCTCAAGGCCCACGAGGGTGTCGCGGACTACGATGCCAACCGCGATGCCACCCGGCAGGAGATGCGCTCGTTCGTGTGCGGCCAGTGCCACGTCGAGTACTACTGCGGGCCCAAGACCACGCTCTTCTTCCCGTGGGCCGAGGGCCTCAAGGTCGAGGAGATTGAATCGCACTACGACAAGTACAAGTTCGACGACGGCCACCGCTTCTACGACTGGAAGCACGCCGAAACCGACGCCGAGGTCTTGAAAGCGCAGCACCCCGAGTTCGAGGTGTGGAGTCAGGGCACGCACGCGAAGGCTGGCGTGGCCTGCGCCGACTGCCACATGCCCTACATGCGCGAGGGCGCGCTCAAGGTGTCCGACCACTGGGTGCGCTCGCCCTTGCTCAACATCAATCGCGCCTGCCAGCAGTGCCACCACTATCCCGAAAGCGAGATCCAGCAGCGCGTGGAGACCATCCAGGACCGCCACTTCGCCCTGCTCGCCCGCGCGGGCAAGGCGCTCGTCGACATGCTCGACGCCATCAAGGCGGTCAAGGGGGCGAGCGCGAGCGAGGCGCAGCTGGCGCCGATTCTCGAAACCCAGCGCAAGGCACAGTGGCGTCTCGACTTCGTGGCCGCGGAAAACTCCATGGGCTTCCACGCCCCACAAGAGCTGGCGCGCATCCTGGCCGAGTCGATCGATCTGTCGCGGCAGGCGCAACTCGCGTCGGTGGCGTTGAAGGTGACGCTGGCGCCGACGACGAAGTAGTCAGCCCGCTCCTTTACCGCCACTTAGGCCGCGAGCATGGAAGACATGCAGGACGGGCCCACATTGATGGAGCTCACGGACGCTGACTCTTGAGCGCGTCCCGGACCGCGCCCGGGCCGCGCTCGCGCAGTTCCTCGAGCGCCTTGCCATCGGCGGGATCCTTCGAGTCCAGGAGGCAGGGAAGCATGTCGATGACGTCCTCGGCCGCGGCGCCGTCGGCGAGGGCGAGCTGGTGCAGGGGGGGCTGCGTTGGCAGCGCACGGTTCTTCGCCCGGCGAGCGCACAAGCGCGCCCCGGCCGCGGCGGCGACCCGGCCGTCGCTGTCGCGGGCGGCCGCCAGGAGAGCGTCGTTCGCCGCGGGCTCGGCGGCCAGGGCGAGCACGGCGGCGCGCCGGATCTCGGGCACGCGGGACGACAGAAGCTGGGCCGGTTTGAGGCTGCCCGCGCAGGTTGCCGTGGCATCGGCCAGTCCTTGCATGGCGGCAAGGCGCGTGGCGATCTGCTCGTTCTCGTTGGCCGCCGGGACGGCGAGCGCCCGGCACGCGGCCCGCGTGGTCTCGGCCGGGATCTCCCACTCGGCCAGGCGATCCGGATCGCCGTCACCGAGCAGGCCCGTGGCCGTGCGCACCGCGCGCGCCCGAATCGCTGCGTCGGCGGAGGCGATAAGCGGCAAAACCTGATCGAGAAGGAGGATTCCCGAGGCCACGAGCGGGATGCCCTCGAGCGCGGCGAGCACGGTGCGCCGGTCAGGGTCCGCGAGCGCCTTGGCCAGGCGGCCGGGCCCCAAGCGGCCCGCGGCGCGCGCCAGCTCGGCCCGGTCGCCGCGCTCGGCGGCCTTGCGCAGGTCCGCAAGCGGCGTCTCGAAGAGCCCGGTGCGGCGGTTGACGGCCGCGCGCTCGCCAGCGCGCGCGGGCGCCGCCGGCGCGAGCAGGGACCAACAGGCCAACGTCGAAACGAGAATCGTGCCCTTCATGCGACCGTGCCCCCAAGCTAGCGAATGCGCGAACCGAGCGCAATTTGCTGAGGCATTCGCCCCCCGTCACGGCAGCCGCGGCAGGCGCGGAATCGCGAGCAGGAGCAGGGCGATGGCGCCCGCGGCGATGGTGAACGGCACCCGCAGGCCGAGCCCGTCGTAGAGCAGCCCCCACAGAAGCGGCCCACTGGCGCGCGCCAGCGCACCCGCGCTTTGCATGATGCCCAGGGTCGCGCCCTGCGTCTCGGGGCCCACCCGCCGCGAGATGTAGCTCGAAACGCTCGGCATGTGCAGGGCGGTCCCCGCCGCCATGGTCATCGAGGCCGCGATGAACATGGGCACGCCCAGGCTCACGCTCAGCCCCTGCATGACGAATCCCGCGCTCATGAGCACGAGGGCGGCGGCGAGCAGGCGGACCTCGCCGAACCGCCGGGTGAGCTTGCCGATGAGCCCCCCCTGCACGATGACCGAAACCAACCCCGCCAGGCCGAGCACGCGGCCGGTGTTCTCCACGTTCATGCGGAAGGCGTCCAGCGTGAACAGGCGGAAAATGGCCTGCACGCCCGCGAACCAGAAGATGGAGTTGAAGGCGATGAGCAGGACCAGCCCGACACCGGGATGGCGTCCGACCTCGCGCAAGGCCGCGAGGTCGACCAGGGCCAGCTTGCGGAGCCGCGTGCTCCGTTTGTCGGGCGGCAGCGATTCCGGCAGGTACCGGAGGGCGAAGACGAGGTTCACGACCGACAGGGCGGCCGACACGAATGCCGGCAGGGTGCCCTGGTGGCCGATGACGTGAAAACGCGCCAGCTCGCCCCCGATGAACGGCCCGATCATGAAGCCCAGCCCGAAGCCCATGCCGATGATGCCCATGCCCTTGGCGCGCTCGCGCGGCTCGGTCACGTCCGCGATGTAGGCCTGCGCGACCGCGATGTTGGCCGTGGCGGCGCCGCTCCACAGGCGCGCCAGGAACACCGCGGTCAGGCTCTGCGCCAGGCCCAGGAAGACCATGCCGAGGGCCGATGCGGCGATGCTCCACACCAGGACGGGACGACGGCCCACGCGATCCGAGATGCGCCCCCAGACGGGCACGGTCAGGAACTGCATCAGGGAGTAGCAGGCCGCCAGGGCCGCGGCCACGAAGTCACTGGCGCCCAGGTCGCGCGCCAAGGCGGGCAGGAAGGGGATGATCAGCCCGAAACCCACCAGGTCCAGGAAGACCGTGAGGAAGAGTGTCCCGAGTGAGGCCCTGCGCATGTTGTTGTGACGCTCGATTCTCGGGAGGCCGGAGCAACTTCCCGGCCACGCCCCGAGCCCCGATGGTCTAGCACGGGGCAAGAGCCGGACGAAACTGGACGGCTCAGGTCACGGTTGGCGAAAACAGCAGATCCATGAGCTGGCGGCCGGCCAGGCCCTGGTAGCGGCCGCGGGCGCAGTTGGTTTCGCCGTACCGCTCGATGGCCGGATCGTTCTTCACGCCCGCGCCCGCCACCATGAAGGGCACCGGCGTGCGGGTGTGCTTGCGCAGCTTGATGGGCACGGGGTGGTCGGGCAGGACCATCACGCGCAGGTCATCCTGGTGAACCTTGTGGTATTCGTCGAGAAAGGTTCGGGCCAGGCGGCCGTCGCAGTCCTCGATGGCCTTGATCTTGTTGGGCAGGTCGCCCAGGTGGCTGCACTCATCGACCGCTTCCACGTGCAGATACACGAAGTCGTTGCGGCGCAGCATGTCGACCGCGGCGCGCGCCTTGTTTTCGTAGTTGGTGTGGATCCAACCCGTGGCGCCCTCGGGCCGCAGCGATTCCATCTTGCCGAGCAAGCCCAAACCCAAGATGACGTCGACCGCCGAGATGATGCTGCCCTGCTTGCCGTAGAGCTGCTCGAACGAAGGCATGTCGGGCTTGCGGCCGCCCGACCACGGCCAGATCATGTTGGCCGGATTCTTGCCACTCTCGAGGCGCTGGCGGTTGATGGGGTGGTCGGCGAGCAACTCGCGCGACTTCATCATCAGATCGCGCAGGAGCGCTGCCGTGGCCTCGGCCTCGAGCCCGCGGGCGCGCGGCAGGATCTTGGCCCAGGGTAGGCCGTGCGAGGAATCGGGTTTGTCGTAGTCGACCGCGGGCGAGAAGCGCCGGCCGTGCAGATAGAGGATGTGGCGGTAGGAAACGCCCTTGCGGATCTCCACCTCGGCGGTGCCCAGCTTGGCGGCGAGGAAATCGACGATCTCGGCGGCCTCCGGCTCGCTGATGTGGCCGGCCGAGTAGTCCTCGAGCAAGTCGCCCTTGGTGGTGATGATGTTCATCCGGAAGGCCACCGTCTGGTCGTCGAGCGGCACGCCCAAGCCGTAGCTTTCGATGGCGCCACGGCCGGTGTAGGACGAGGCCAGGTCCCAGCCCAGCACCGACATGTTGGCCACGTCGGACGAGGTGGGAAACGCGGCCGGCAGGGTCACGAAGGTGCCGAACTGGGCCTGCTTCGCCAGCCCGTCGAGCACCGGGGTGCGCGCTGCCTCGAGCGGGGTCTTGCCGCCGAGCTCCGGGAGGGGGTCGTCGGCCATGCCGTCGATGAGGAGAATCGCGTATTTCATGGTCAGGGTTCGCGTTTGGGCGCCGTGGCGGGCGTCACGGAGGGATAGCACGCCTCGGTTACGGACACCACGAACGGCCTTGGGCCGGGGTCATCACTTTTTTTCCCCCTTGCTAACGCATCGGCTACAATCGGCCTCCCTGATAGGAAGGTTACCAAACGTAATGAAGGAGGAGAGATGCGCAAAGTAAGCACACTAGTTGGTTTGACCCTCTTTGCCCTGGCCGGTTCGGCTCGCGCTCAAGATACCGCGGCGCCCGCGGGCGACACGGCTGCCGTTCCGGCTGCCGACACCGCCGCCCCACCGCCCGCGGCCGCGGCTCCGGCCGCAGCTTCCGAGAGCAAGATGCAGGCTGGCGTCAACCTCCTGCCCGTGCTCCTCGGTAAGACCAAGTCCGACGCCGGCAGCACAGACATGGCGTTCGGTTACGGCTTTGGGCTGTCCTTCGGCTATGCCGTCATTCCCGGCCTGTACGTGGGTGTGGCGCCCCAGTTCCTGTTCGGCCTCAAGCCCAAGGATGTGCCCGCGGGCTTCACGGTTGAGTCCTCCAAGGCCATCGACCTACTGGCACGGGTCGCGTATGTCTACACCGTGATGCCCAAGCTCGGCATCTATGCCGAGGTGCTGCCCGGCTACTCGATTCTCTTGCCGCCCGAGGGCAGCAAGGGGAAGGGCTTCGTGATCGCCGGTGGCGTGGGCGCCATGTATGACGTCACGGACCAGGTCTTCGTGAATCTCGGGGTCGGCTATCAGTACGGTCTGCAGAAGGTCGACAGCGCCAAGTCGAACTTCAGCTTCCTGCGCATCGCGGTCGGCGCGGGCATGAAGTTCTAACCCGACTACATCGAATCCAACGACAAGCCCGGCACCCTTTGGGGTGGCCGGGTTTTTCTTTGTAAGCGGGACCCTGGAAGGGTCCCGTAGACCCCCCGCGAAGAGTGCCGCCGGGCAAAGCCCGTCGTCACACACGCGTGTTTGTAAACGGGACCCTGGGAGGGTCCCGTAGACCCCCCGCGAAGAGTGCCGCCGGGCAAAGCCCGTCGTCACACACGCGATAGTTGGCGTAGGATGCCCCCATGCGAAGGATCGTCCCGGCGCTCCTGGTTGCATCCATCGCCTTAACCGCCACTGCCCGCGCGGCCCCCGGCTATCCCGACGAGTACGCCCTGCGGCCGCTGGAGTTGCCGCCCGGCATGCTGCAGCTCAAGGTGCCCGTCATCATCAACCTCTCGCGCGGCTCGGTCGCCAACCCGGTGTGGATTCCCTTCGAGCTGCGCATGGGGCTGACCGACGAGCTCGAGCTGCGCCTCTTTCATCCGGTCCACGGCCTGTGCGTGAGCGGCCGGTCCCGGGGCTGCGGCCAGGTCTACAACGACCTCGGGGTCGGCATGCTCTACTCGGTCATGCGGGAACAGGGCATGGATCTCGCGCTCCTGGCCGCGTTCGAGGTGACGTCGTTTTCCGACCCGGCCCTCCTGCGCCTCGACGCCGGCATGGCCTTCAAGTACGTGCACGCGCCCTTCTCCGTCGCGACCTGGCCTTACTTCGGGTTCGGCCTCGACCACCGCGATAAGAATGGGGATTCCGTCAACATTCCGATCGAATTCGCCTTCCAGCTCCTGCCACCCACGGCGCTCTTCCTCGAAACCGGGCTCTACGGCGATCTCCACGACCTCGGCAACGCCTGGTCCATGCCGCTGGGCGTGGGCATCGACTACCTCCTCGTCCACGGCGTCGACATCGGAGCTGAATTCAAGCTCACCGGGGTGGGCAACGGCGCGGACGGCCGCCTGGTTCTCGTCTATCTGGCCTTGCGCAATTGACAGTCACTAGCCGGCGTCCTGCTTGGCGCGAATCAGCTCGGCGATGCGCAACATGCGGCGGACCGCCGAGATGTTGGCGACCACGGCAACCACGAGCAAGGCCAGTTCGACCGGCAGCTCGCGACCGAAGGCGATGGTGGCGACGCTACGCTCGCCGGGCATGACCAGCTCCCACAGCGGCGCGAGCCAGCAACCGACAATCAAGTACACACCGCGCTCGGCCCTGCGCATGGCCCCCTTGGGCGGCTTGACACCGAGCGCCTCCGCCTTGGCCGTGGTGTAGCTGACCATGAAGGCGCCCAGAATGGCGCTTAGGCACAGCACGATGACCACCGGGCTGCTGCGAAAGTAGACCGTCAGGCCGGCCAGCAGGAGGAACTCGACGTAGCGATCCACGACGGCATCGAACAGCTCGCCCACGTCGGACATGGTGTCGTAGCGACGGGCCAGCATGCCGTCGATCATGTCGCAGAAGCCCGAGCCGGTGGCGAGCAGCGCCCCCATGCCGAAGTGTCCCATGGCAATGAGAACCGCGGAACCCAAGGCCGGCACCAGGGAAAACGCGGTCACCATGTTGGGGGTCACGCGCAAGGCGACGAGCACGCGTACTAGCGGCTCGAACATCCAGTACGCGACCTCCATGATCCCGCGGCTCAACATGATGCCGCCATGACCGTCGAGACGCTGGTTGCGGGCGCGCCTGGGCGAGAGGGCGAAGAGGACCGAAGCCCCGCCCACCGACACGACGAACGCGGAAAGGATCAGGGAGGAGATGAGATCCGCCATGACCGGGGAATAGTGAAGGAATCGCCCGAACTCTTCAAGCCATGCCTGCCGCGCGGTAGCGGCCCGGTGCAGGTCTCGCTTGACGCGACCTCGGTTGGCTTGTTCTAGTTTGGCCCGTCATGGCGGCTCACCAGGATCGGCTGGTCGAGGATCACTTGCACCTCGTGCATTCGATCGCCGCCAAGCTCCGGGGGCGGCTGGCCAAGACCATGGAGCCGGGCGACCTGGTCGGCTACGGCACCAGGGGTCTCATCGAGGCGGCGCAGCGCTTCGACCCCAAGCTGGGCGCGTCGTTTTCCGCATTCGCGCATTATCGCATTCGCGGGGCCATCTTCGACGGCATGCGCACCATGGGCTGGTACTCGCGCGGCGACTACGCCCGCTTCCGCGCCGAGGAGCGCGCGAGCGAGTACCTGGCCGCCGCGGCCGAGCGCGAGGCCGCCCTACGGGGCGCCGAGCCCCATGCCTCCACCCCGGACCGGTCCGAGGCGCTCGCGGGCATCGCCGAGCTCCTAAGCGGCGTGGCCACCATCCACATCACCTCCCTCGAGGCCGCGCGCGAGCTGCCCGACGAACGGTGGAAGGCGCCCGACGAGGCGGTGCAAGACGCCGAGGGGAGCGCGCGCGTGCGCGCGGCGATGGCCGCGCTGCCCGCGAAGGAGCGGCGTCTGCTGGAGCTCTACTACTTCGGTGACCAGAACCTGGAAGCCGCGGGCAAGAAGATGGGGCTCTCCAAGTCGTGGGCCAGCCGGCTGCACGCCCGCGCCGTGGGCCACCTGCGCGAATTCCTGGAGGGAGGCAATCCATGAGTCTTCGGACCGTCCTCATTGTCGCGGCGCTGTTCGTCTTCGGGTGTTCCGCCGCTATCCAGCAGGGGCTCGACGAGGCCGCGGCCAACGAAGTCCTCACCTCGCTCGAGCGCGCGGGCATCCCCGCGAGCAAGAGCCGGGCCGAGGACGGCGCCTTCACGGTGAGCGTCGGACAGGCGGATGCCTTGGCCGCCATGGAGCTGCTGCGCTCGCTCGGCCTGCCGCGCGGCCGGCAGCCGGGGTTCGGCGACGTCTACAAGTCGTCGAGCCTGATCCCCACGCCCACCGAGGAGCGCGCCCGTTACAACGAGGCGCTGGCCGGCGAGGTCGCGCGCACGTTGGAGACGTTCGACGGTGTCATCCTGGCGCGCGTGCACCTGGTGCTGCCCGAGCCCGACCCGCTGGCCGCCGACGGCAAGCCGCGGGTTTCCGCGCAGGCCGCGGTGCTGCTCAAGATCCGGGCCGGGCAGCCCGCGCCCATCGCCCGAGAGGACGTGCAGAAACTGGTGGCCGGCAGCGTGCCCGGCCTCCTGCCGGCCGCGGTGTCCGTGGTGGTCACCAGCGCCACCGCGGCGCCAACCGGCCGGGAGACCGGGCTCGTCGCCCTGGGGCCGCTACGCCTGACTCCGAACAGCCGCGGCTCGGTCCTCGCGTTCGGGGCGGCCATGCTCGTGATCATCGGGATGCTCTCCGCCCTCGTGCTGATTCTCGCCCGGAAACTAGCGGCAGCGCAGCGCAAGCACTAGCCAGACAGCTTCTTCTTGAGGGCGGCGAGGGCGTCGTCGATCGACTTGTCCTCGCTCAGTTGTTCCAGCTTGCGTTCGGTGGCGAGATTCTCCGCGGTCGTGCCACGCAGCTCATCGGTCAAGCCAGCCTCGGCTTCGAGCGCGTCGATCTTGCCGGACATGCGTTCGAAATCAGAGAAGGCCGCGGTGCCGGTCGAAACCGGGCTTTGGCCCTTGGCCGCGCGGGCCTTCTCGCGCAGGGTGCCCTGGCGCAGCTTCACGTCCTTCACGCGCAGCTCCAGCGCGCGCAGGCCGGCGACCAGACTCTCGACCTGCGCCTTCTGCTCGGCCGCGGCCTTTTCGGCTTCGATGCGATCCGCTTCCTTCTGTGCCTTCCGGCGCAAGGCCTCCTTGGCCAGGGCATCGTCGCCCGCCTGCACCGCGCGGCTGGCGTGCTCCTCCCACGACTTGGCCTCGGCGCCGAGAGCCTCGATCTGCTTGCCCAGGCGTTTCTCCTCGGCCATGCAGCCCGCGACCTCCGCGCGCGCCTGGCGGACCGAGTCCTCCATGTCGAGCACGAGCTGATCAATCTCCTTGGCCGGATCCTGCATCTGGTCGATGAGATCGTTGACGTTGGACTTCACCAGCGTGGAAAGACGGTCGAGAATGCCCATGGGCGGCAGTCTACCCGCGATTTCGGGCGGAAAACCATGCTAGCGTTCTTCTCCCATGCTGCTTGCCGACATCGCGGGACAGGAACACGCCGTGGCGGCACTGCTGCGCGCCGTCGCGTCCGGGCGGCTCGCGCACGCCTGCCTGTTCGACGGGCCCGAGAGCGTGGGCAAGCGCAGCGCCGCGCTCGGGCTGGCCCTGGCGCTCTGCTGTACCGACCGGCCCGGACAAGGTTGCGGAACTTGCGATGCCTGCCGCCGCATCGAATCGGGCCGGCACCCCGACGTGCTGGCGTTCGCTCCAGCGACCACCCAGTACCTCGTCGAGCAGGCGCGCGACATCGTGGCCATGGCCGCGACCCGGCCCCACGAGGCTCCAGCGCGCGTGCTCATCCTCGATAGCGCGGATTGCCTGAATCCCAGCTCGGCCAACTGCCTGCTCAAGACCCTGGAGGAGCCCTTCCCGGGCAACCACCTAGTGCTGGTCACCTCGGCGCCCGATCGCCTGCTGCCCACCATCCGGTCGCGCACCCAGCGGGTGCGCTTCGTTGCCCTGTCGCCGGCCGCCCTCATGCGCATTGCAGCGGCGCGAGGGGCGTCACCGGCCCAGGCCGAGACCGCGGCGGTGCTGGCTGGAGGCCAGGTGGGCCGGCTCCTGCAAGCGCTGGAGTCGGAGGCGGAGTCGAGCCTATGGACCATCGTGGGCAACCTGCGCCAGGCCGCGGCGGCCAAGGGCATGGGCGTCATCTTCGACGCCGCGGCGGAGTTCTCGGACAAGGAGAGCCGCCAGGAGCTGCCCGAGGCGCTCGCCCTGCTGGCGCGCCTGTATCGTGATGCGCTGGTGAGCGCGGCCGGGGCCGGCGAGCTCGCCCTCCTGCGCGATCGGGGAAGCGAGCTCGCAACCCTCGCGGGCCAGGCGCGAAAGGACTACGATCTGAGGACGCTGCGGGGCGCCTTGCGCGAAGTGGTGCTCGCCAGTAGCGCGCTTTCGTCCAACGTGAACCCCGTGACCGCGCTCGAGAAGATGTTGATGGATCTGCGAACCCTGGAAGCGGGGCTCGCATGACCGAAGGTACGCGCCCGCCAGAGCCCGGCCGTGAGCGACCGGACGGCGCCCCGCGCGGGGACACGCGTGGCATGGTCAAGGTACGGCTCTTGCGAACCGGGCGGACCCTGGACTGCGACGGCAATGGCCTGCCCCTGCGCCAAGGCGAGCAGGTGCTGGTCGACGACCACCGGACCACCGGCCTCGGCGTCGTGACCGTGGCCTCGGGGTCGCGGAGTGGCCAGGGGCCAAGCGGCCGCGTGCTCCGCAAGGCCGAGCCGCGCGATTTCGCCCGGGCCGAGCAGGAAGAGCAGCGCGAGGATGAGGCCCTCGCGTTCGCGCGGCAGCGAGCCCGCGACCTCGGCCTACCCATCAAGTTGTTTCGGGTCGATCTCGGACCGGGCGGGGACCGCGCGCTCTTCTTCTTCTCGTGCGAGCAGCGCGTGGACTTCCGCGCCCTCGTCCGGGATCTGGCCGCGCACCTGCACGCGCGCATCGAGATGCGCCAGGTCGGCGTGCGCGATGAATCCA
>JADGRD010000596.1 GCA_017881285.1 Pseudomonadota bacterium
TGGTACAGAAGGTCGCGTGCAGCCGCCGCTCTCGGAGCAAGCGGAGAAGGTCGGCGATGTGGGGATAGAGCAGCGGCTCTCCCCCCGAGAAGATGAGCGAGGGTCGGAAGGTGGCGGCGTCGCGCAGCACCCGCCGGAGCAACTCGAAATCCAGATCCTCCGTCGAGGCCTGGGCGTGGGGCCGTGGGCATTGCCCGGTGTGGCCCCAGATCATGCATTTCTTGCAGCGAAGGTTGCAGCGGTAGGTGAGGAGGAATTTCAGCACCAGAGGGGATGGCACGCCGGTCGTGGCCCCCCGCGCCTTTTGCACCCAGCGATAGCGTCGCAAGAAGCGCACCTTGCGCGTGACCAGGTGGCCAAAGTGCCGTGGCTCCCGCATGGCCGTCGCGACGAGCGCGCCCAAGAGAGCGGTTCTAGTCAAGTTGGCGTGCCTCCACCCGGGAGACGATCATCTTGAGTTTCCCCGACGGGTCAAGCACCAGCTCCTCGGGGCGCACCCGGGCGACCGCCAGCGCCATCGAGGGTCCGACGTGCCAGCGGACCAGGGTCAGCAAGCGCGCGTGCTCCGTATCGGTGAACGCTTCCGATGCGACCACCCGAATCGAGAGTCGGTCCGCCGCCTCGTGCACGAACTGACCGGCCTCGATGCCCGCCACGTCTCGGAAGACGAGGAAGAGGGTCGGCACGATGCGGCCGTCGGGCGTCGCGAGGCTGTCGCTCACTCTGCCCGTGATGGCCCGCACCAGGGGAAGGCCGCGTCCGCAGGCGCAGCGGACCCGGGACGCTTCTGGCTCGATCACATCGCCGAGCTCGTATCTCAGGAGCGGCATGCTGCGATTGTAGAGTGAGGTCCCCAGACAGCCGCGAGAGGACCTGCCGGTTTCGCTCGACTCGCCATCCTCATCATCCGCGCCAAACTCCAGGAGCCCATAGTCGCTGTTCACGTGCATGCGTCGCTGGGAGCACTCCGAGATCGCCACCAACCGTTCCATCTGCCCATAGGAGTCGTAGACGGAACCACCCAAGCAGCTCTCGAGAAGGGCCCGCTGTGACGGGAGCAGCAATTCGCCGGTCGTGAAGATGGCCGCGAGTCCCAGGCGGTCCTTGCCCGCGTCGCGCAGGAACCTGGCGAAGAAACCCAGCACCGAGGGCAGTCCCTTGAGGAAGCGGGCGCCGTGTCGCTCGATCGCTTGCGCATACGCCATGGCGCTGGCCCGGGTGAAGGACAGGCTGTTGAGCAGCAGACGGCCGGTGAAAGGCTGGCGGACGAACGGCCGCTCATGGAGTCCCTCACGGGAAAAGTAGCTGCTGGAAAACTCCGCGAAGCGATCCCCGAGGCGATAGCCGGCCCAGTTCCAATACCTCCAGTAGTAGGCGAACTCGACGGCGTTGGTTTCGCGATCCAGAAGGAACGCATGCTCTGCGCCCGTGCTCCCGCTGGTACGGTGAATGGCGGGACGGAAGCGAGAGCAGTTGTCGGCTTGCAGCCGCCGGTGCTCACGCCGGGCCACGGCTTTGGAAAGGCGGGGGAGCTTGCGCAGATCGCTGGTTTGCCGGATGTCGGCGGGGGTTAGCTTCAGCAAGCGAAACAAGTCGCGATAATAGGGCACGTGGTGGTACGCGTGATCGACGATTTCCCGCAAACGCGCAAGCTGAAACGCCTCGAGCTCCGCGTGGGAGAGCCACTGGGTGCGGGCGAACAGGTGCCGGTATTTCAGGATGTTCGCGGGCTGAAGGAACCCAGCAACCGTCAAGTGCACAGTCATCGGGTTACTCTTTGAGCTTGAGGAACGGGAAGCCGTTGATCTCCGCTCGCCACTTCTCCCTGGCGAGCGGACCTTCGACGAGCGTGGCCAACCGCTGCGCCATCGTCATGCAGTGGTCGATATTACAGTGCAGGAACAGGGCGGCGCGCCCGGCCAAGAAGAGATGGTCGACTCGGGCGAGGCGATCGAGCGCGGCCGCCCAGCACTCGCGCCAACCCAGCTCGTAGACGGGATAGACGTCCCGCAGGCCGACCGTCCGCACCTCGACCGGGTCGCCGGCGCCTGCATCCATGACCCCCGTGGCCTTCAGCTCGTGATGGACGATTTGGGATAGATCCTGGTCCGACATGGTCCAGAGGTCTTCCGACTGGGAACACGGAATCTCGATCGTCAGGATGCGGTTGGCGGGCTCGGGCAGCTCGGGGCTGAACCTGTGAATGGATGAGACGCGGCCGATACGAAGACGCGGGTCAGGAAAGTAGTAGGTGTCGATGTCACCGCGCAAAGGCGCCGCATACAATAGATAGGCGACCCTGAGCGAACGCCAGCGCAAAGGAAGCGGTTCCGCGCCCATTCCCGCCAGACGCCACGTCGCGCGCAACGGCAACGTCGAGATGCAGGTGCCGGCACGAACCGTGCGCGCGCTGTCCTCCCCTGCGAGCCGGGCAACCACCCGGACGCCGCCCTCGTCACTGCTCAGGTCGGTGGCCTCCGCCCCGGTGAGCACGGTGCCACCGAGGTCGGTGATGCGCGTCCTCAACGCCTCCGCGAGTTGGCCCATGCCACCTTTCGGGTAGTGGAAGAAGCCACGGTTCGGCTGCGGTCCGAGTCGACGCACGCGGTGCAATCGCGCGACCGCGGGTTCGAAGGAAATCTGGCTGGCCGGCAGGGCCCAGAGCTTTTCGGCGTAAGGGCGATAGAAGAATTCGTACAGGCTGTCGCCGACCTGATCCCGCAAATAGCCCTCGAATCTGGCCTGGTCTCTGCCGTTGCGCCACTTGCCCATCCTGGCCCGCAGGAAGTCCTTGCAGAACACCAGCGATTGCCGAACGCCGAACGAGCTGCCAATGGTCGCGAGCGACGGTGGATAGGGGAGGAATCTGGAATTGACCAGAATCCTGCCCCTGCGTTTCCGCGTGCGCAGATCTCCGGCCAGAAGCTGCTCGATGGTGCGCAGCGCGCCTGGCTCGAACCCGGTATGGATGCGATGGGAGCCGAGGTCCAGGGGGATTCCGTGCCATGGGATCCCCGCGGCTAGGCCACCCACCTGGGGTTCCCGCTCGAGCAGAACGACCTGGCCCGGGTGACGAGCGGCGAGTCGCCAGGCCAGGGACAATCCGGAAATTCCGCCACCGAGCACGACGAACTCCGCGGTCGCATCGGGCTGGCTCATGATGCGAATCGCAACTCGGCTTCGGCCCGCTTGGAGGACGTCACCCGCTCATGCGACCTGTCCCCCATGCGAATGTCAAGCGCGAGACGGGCGCCGCTGTGCCCTGCCGCACCCCCTGCCGGCGCCGGACCGCGCTCTCGATGGGCACGACGATGGCACGGGACATGTCGCCACGGTCGGCCACGTACCCCATCAGCTTGGGCAGCACGGCGCCGCCCATGATGGCCATCACGTCAGTTCCGCGGATGACCTGTTGGCGAGACACAGGAGGCAGGCTCGCTACCAGATCGTGATGGGCGTCGTGGTGTCGACAATC
>JADGRD010000597.1 GCA_017881285.1 Pseudomonadota bacterium
CATCTTTCACAGCGATTATGCCGAGTCTTGCGTTAAGCCGAGGAACCGTGGTTTCGCCTGTGTTGGTGGGGGTCGCTGACTGATTCCTCGGCTTAACGAGCCGCTGGTCGATGGCTAGCGTCCGCCGTATCTGATGCCCTATGGGAAGGAAACGGCGATGGATACGACGGTCACACGGATCGCTGGGGTTGTTGTCGCGGAACTGCGCACGGCCGGCTATATGGAGTCGACGATCGGCCAGTATGCGAAGACGATCAAGGCACTGACGAGCTTCGTTGAGGGTCGGGGCGGTGTCTACACGCCCTCGTTGGGTGCCGCGTTCGCGGCGATGACGGTGAGCCCGCGCACTGGCCGGTTCAGCGCCCAGCGCAGGTCCGACTACGACCGGCTGGTCAGCGTGTTCGACACCTATGTGCACACCGGCCAGGTGGGGCTGGCGCCCCGCAAACGCGGAGGTGGTGGCGCGCAACCGGAGTCGAGTGAGTTCACCGCGCTGCACAGCGCGTGGGAGGCCGACATGGACGATCGCGGCCTGGCGCCGGCCACGCGCACTGCTTACGGGCGGGTCGCGCGCAGCTACATGGTGTTCTTGGAATCACAGGGGATCTCCTGTTTGGACTGCGCTGATGGCGCGAGCGTTCTGGGGTTCTTGGAGTCGTTGTCGGGCAGGTGGGCGAAGTCTTCCTTGTTCTGGGTGGTCTCGAACTTTCGTCCGTTCTTGAAGTTCACTGGCCGCACCGACTTGGTGGATGCGGTCAATCTGGCCGGGGTGAAGCGTTCTCATGCGATCTTGCCGGTGCTCAGCGATGAGGACGAGCAGCGGGTCGTGCATGCGTGCGCGGCGGGGACAGTCAGCGCACGGGATGCGGCCATCACGCTGCTGGCGTTGACGACTGGGCTGCGGGCTTGCGACATCGTCGGTCTGCGGCTGGTCAACATCGACTGGCGAGGACAGAGCCTGGGGATCGTGCAGCAGAAGACGAACAACCCACTGCGGGTGCCGCTGACCACGTTGGTGGTGGCCAAGCTCGCCGACTATGTGCTGGGCGAGCGGCCCACCTCTGGCGATGACCACGTCTTCTTGCGGTCGGTGGCACCACACGTCCGGCTCTGCGATCACGCCTCGATTCACCGGGTGATTACCGAGGTGTTCGGCAAGGCCGGCCTCACCAATGTGAGGGCCGGGACCCAGTTCCTGCGCCACAACGCCGCTTCCAGGATGCTGCGCGCCCAGGTGCCGCTGCCGACGATCTCGGCTGTCCTGGGCCACGCGGACCCGGAGTCGACCAACCAGTACATGAGCGTCGATCAAGACCGGCTACTGCAGTGTGTCCTCGAGGTCCCCGAAGGCGCCCTCGAAGGTGGCCGGTCATGAGCGCCCACGGTTTCACTAGCGCCTTCGCGCCGGAGCTGGACGCCTACCTGGTGTTCAAGGACGCGATGGGCTTCTACGGAGCCTCCCGGATCTGGTACCTCAAGAGGTTCGACGCCTACTGCACCGCACACGATCGGACCGTCTTCGACCGGGAGACCGTCGAAGGATGGGTCACCGTCCAGCTGGCGTCCTCGGGTCGGTATCGGTCGTGGATGTCCTACATCCGCGACGTCGGTCGGTGGCTTCAAGCCCACAAGAACAGCGATGCCTACGTGCTCTCCGACCAATGGAGGGCCCCGTTCGTTCCCGCCCACCCCTACCTGTTGACCACCCAGGAGATCGAACGGTTCTTCGCCGCCGCAGCACACCTTGAGGCCCAGTCCCCGTGGCGGTGGCAAGCCGTCGCGTTCTTCACCTTGATGCATTCGTGTGGTCTGCGGACCGGGGAGACCCTGCTGCTCCCGACCGACCGGGTCGACCTGGACGCGGGGCACATCGACGTGTTGTGGTCCAAGGGCAACCGCAGCCGCAGGCTGCCCCTGACTCCTCAGGTCGTCGAGGTCCTGGCCGTCTGCGATCAGGCAGCGCGCAAGCGATTCGGCGCGTCCCGGCAGAGGTTCTTCTGCTCGGCCACCGGAAACCAGGTCACCACCGCGAGTGTCGGGAAGATGTTCAACCGCATCTGGGATCGGGCCGGATTGCCGAGGCCGCTCGGCGGGCAGCAGCCACGGCCTTATGACTTCCGTCATCATTTTGCCTACGCCAACATCGAGCGATGGATGCGGCAGGGCACCGACGTCACCGCGATGCTGCCCTACCTGGCGCGCTACATGGGACACGCGGGAATCGAGTCGACCTACTACTACATCCACACCTCGCCGGACTTCATGGATGCCTACGCCGACATCACCGGACAACGCCAGTCCCTGCTGCCGGAGGTCGGATTCGAATGAGACGCGACCCCGAAACCGGCGACCCGGACTTCTTCGGCTTCGCCAGGGAATACCTGCACACCTACCTGCCCAAAGCCCAGCAGAGTTCGCCGAAGACGATCCAGGCCTACCGGATCAGCCTGGAATGCTTCCTTGACTACCTGGCCGATCACGAGCACGTCGAACGTCCCGGCGTCAGCTTCGATCACCTCGACCGGCAGCACCTGAAGGGCTGGCTGGCCTGGATGGCCGATGAGCGAGGCTATGCACCGGCGACCATTGCGCTGCGGCTCAGTACCGTCAAAGCGTTCCTGGCCTACTGCTCCCACGAAGACATCACTCTGGTCGCGATTGCCCAGGCAGCCAAGACCCTACGGGCTCCGGCCATCCCCAAGAAGCAGATCGAGTACCTCACCGAGCCCGAAACACGCGCCGTTCTCGCTGCCTTCAGCGGCACGACGACCAAGTCGCTCAGGAACCGGATGCTCCTGATCCTCCTCTACGACACCGCCGCCCGGGTCGGTGAGCTCACGGCCCTGACGCTGCAAGACCTCTGCTTGAGCGAGCCCGGGCACGTGAGCCTGACTGGCAAGAGGAACAAGACCCGCACCGTGCCACTGACCGCCAAGGCGATCGAGCATCTGCGCGTCTACCTCGACGAGTTTCACCCGAACATGGCAACGCTGCCAGCGACACGGCCGGTGTTCTACAGCCTGCACCACGGACAGCCCGCAGCCCTGTCCGTCGACACCGTCGCAGCAGTACTGAAGCAGGCAGCACGAATCGCCCGCACCCACTGTCCCTCGACCCCCGAGCATGTCCATTGCCACATGCTGCGCAAGACGAAGGCCATGGACCTCTACCAGCAGGGCATCCCCCTGCCGATCATCATGAGGCTCCTGGGCCACGAGCACGCCTCGACCACGACCGCGTTCTACGCCTTCGCCACCATCGACATGATGCGCGAAGCGGTCAACGCCGCCACGCCAGCGATCAACTCCCCGCCCACCCAGCGACTGACCGAGGACCAGCTCCAAGCCCTCTACAGCCTCCGATAGCACGGGTTCGTTAAGCCGAGGAATCAGTCAGCGACCCCCACCAACACAGGCGAAACCACGGTTCCTCGGCTTAACGCAAGACTCGGCATAATCGCTGTGAAAGATG
>JADGRD010000598.1 GCA_017881285.1 Pseudomonadota bacterium
CATCCAAGGCTCCGGGCTGGCCAAGGTGGCATCGTAGGAGACGAAGGTTGGCTTCGGCAGGCCGGATGGAAGCGCGCCCGTCGTGCCCTTGTAGTCCTTCGTCTTGTAGTCGACCCCGCCCTGCTTGCTCACGATGCGCAACGTAACGTCGGTCTTCTCGGGCACGCCCAGGACCACGTCCCGATGCGAGCCCGTCGCCCCTGCCTGGGCACGTGACGTCATCACGGTGCTGCCGCTGAAACTGAACTCGAGCAAGGTGTTGTCCGCCGCCTTGAGCTGCGTCCAGGTCACCACCAAGATGGTCTTGGTGTTGGTGTCGACGGCGACCTTCACGTCGGACACGAAGTCGTCGCCCGCGGCCACGGTCGCCCCGCCTCCTCCCCCGGTTCCAGCGGACGTGCCGCCCGTTCCTGCCATTCCGCCCGCGCCTATCCCGCCGGTACCTGTCGCACCTCCGCCGGCCACGCCGCCGGTGCCGCTAGCGCCGCCGCGGCTCGTGGAGCCGCCGCTGGCAGCGCCGCCCACGCTGGTGGCGCCGCCGCTGGCAGCGCCAGCAGAACCTCCGCTTCCAGTCCTGCCGCCACTCGCGCTGGCGCCACCGGCGCCGCCTCCACCTGCGTTGGGCGAAGATCCGCCCGTTCCCGTCTTGCCACCAGTTACGCCGGTGCCGGCCGTGCCGCCTGCCGCAGAACCGCCGCCCCCGACGGCGCCGCCGTTCGCGGTGGTTCCTCCGCTCGCAGTCGAGCCGCCCGAGTTCTTGTTTCCACCGCTCCCCTCGCTGCCGCCGTGGCCTGCGTTGCCACCGACTCCCGCGGAAGCCCCCCCTGTCGAGTGGCCCGAGCCGTTGTTGGATTGCGAGCAGCCCAGCCCCGTCAGGGCGAGGACGAGGGCGAAACGCCAGAAACTCGGGTTCATTGCTTGATCTCCATGTGCGAGGTTTGCGAAAGCTCGCCGAGGCTCGGGTTCGTCGGAGGGAGTGGATGATGCCGACCGGCAGGCTTCGCTTAGGTTTGAGTTGCCGCTTCGACCATCGCGGGATCAACAATTGCGTCCCGCAGCCGGTTGCGCAGTGCGGGCATGCTCGCCGTGCCGTTCCACGCCAGGCGAAAACAGCGCGGATTCTCATTGAATCGGGACAATGGCAGGGCGCGCTCTAGCCACGCCCAAGTCGGATGGGATCGACCCAGCCGACCCTCAGGGCAGGCAGTCGGAAAAGCTCGCGCACACCGGGATTCTGGTCGTGTTGGTCGCGCTGTGTACGTTGCCCCCATACGGGTCATATTCGCTGTCGTCGACCCATGCCGCCCGGACGCCGATGGTGGCGAGCTTCTTTTCGATGTCGGCCTTGACTGCCGCGGGTGTGTTGGTCGCTCCGACCATCAGGGTGCCGTCGATGTAGACGGCATTGACCGGATTGGACCAGTTGGTGGCGTAGTCCGTGCCACTGCCACTGAAGAAGGTGGGAAACTGGATGATGTCGTCGTCCGTAAGACCGAGCTCGGTCTTCGCCAGGGCGATGTCATCGTCGATGTACTTTTGAATCTGTTGATTGGCAGCATCGTAGCCCGAGCCCATCACCGCGTTGGCCGCCGCCGGGCTGACGATGATCATCTTGGCCTTGCCGTTCTTGTCGGGGACGAAGGTCATGACCTCGTCGGCCTGCTGTGAAAGAAGCCAGTTGACGTAGACAGAGAACGGCTTCTGTACCTCCTGGGCCTCGAGGAACCCGACGATGGCCGGTTGAAACGTCGTCCGATCGCTCCTGCCGTAGTAGATGCGTCCCAGAGGGTATCCGGGCACCGGATGGGTGACATCGAGGTTGGACATCCAATCCATCCAGTAATCCTCGTCATTGGCCGTCTGGCGGGGAGTGCCGACGGAAATGAATCCGAAGTTCGGCGCGAGCAGCGTGATCGCCAGGTTGTCGGCGGCATTCGGCCTTTGCCCGTTCATCACGACGTGCATGGCAGGCCTGCCGGGCAGCTGGGTGTACCCGATTTCCATCGTGTCTTGGAACCAAATGTCCTGATCCGGGGGACTCGAAACTTGGGCGTCGGGCAACCCGGCAGCTTCGAGAACCTTGTTGATGTCCGGACGCAGGCGAGAAGTCTGCGACGAGATGTAGAGCACCTCGGTCTTCGCGGAATTGGGAAGCATGATCCACGGCGCGACCCGCATTTTGACCTGCTGGCTGGCAATGCTCGATTGCTTCGGCCCGAGAACATCCACCGTCACCGTGACGAAGCCGTCCCAGTCGGTGTCAGCGAACTTGACGGCTTCGATCCCAAGCTCAATCTGGGACGCGAACTCGGGCAGGGCACCGCTGACCAGCTTCCAGCCTGTGCTCGTCTTTTCGAACAGGTGGGTTTGCGCAGCGCCCGTGGTCACCGATGCCGAAACGCCTGTCGTCTTCGCCATGGTATCGGGCGGGAGCTTGATGATGATGGGCGCGAGGTCGTTCTCGTCGTCGGGCCCATTGACCACTTGGTCAGACGCGTCGACCTTCCCTTTGTTGTCGTCGTCATCCACGTTCGCGAGGAAGAATGCGCCGAGCCCTTTCCACGACCAATCGGTGAAACCGGCGATGTCGTTGTCGTCGACCAGGCCGTCGCGGTTGGTGTCCGTGAGGACCGCAAGGCCCAAGTTGCTCGATGGTTCGCTGCCGTCGATCAACGTCGCGTCGGACCTGGCGTCTGCGTACGCGTCGCGCGCGTCCTTGCCATCCGTGCCTCCGCCCCATCGCGTGGCGGGGAGACTCACCTTGCAGCTTGTCGCCAGGCACACGACGAGAAACAGCACAAATGCTTTGCAGCAGGAACGCACGCAGCTCCTCGGCGCCTCCGCTCAGGGAGCCGTGTGGGCGGAGCGCGCATCGAGACTGCGCATCCGCTTCGCGATACGCGCCTTGCCGGCCTTGGCCTCTTGGGCAAATTGGGGTTCGGGGCTGCCTTCCATTGCTTGCGTATACCAGTCTAGCGCCAATTCCAGGTTTCCGCGCGCCTCCTCCAAGCGACCGAGGAAGAAGGCGGCCTTGCTGGCATCGTCTGGCGAGCGCTTGCGTAGGGTGGTGAGGGCGCTCTTGCTGAGCTCGAACCTGCCAAGGTAGCGAGCCGCGTCCGCCAAAGCGAACAGGCTTCGGGGCGGACACTCGGCAAGCGCAGTGTCGACGCCAAGACGTCGGGCCTGGGAGACGGTTGCTTCGAATTTCCCTTTCGACACGAGCCCCGCCCAATCGCATGCAAGCCGGATCGGTGCGGAAGGGCTCGCGGCTCGTTCCGGTCCTGCGGCGCTGGCCACGCGCCCGGGTTCAGGCGGCGGCTCGGCAGGCTCGTGCGCTGGCGACCCGACGACCGGAGAGCCAGGGACCTCTTGTGGCTGTCTTTGCACGGTGTAGCTGCCCGCTTTGTTGGCGCGGAACAGCTGTCCGGCCTCCAGCGTGATCGGCGCGGGGATCCCTGGGCCGC
>JADGRD010000599.1 GCA_017881285.1 Pseudomonadota bacterium
TCGCTGGACACGAACTGCCCGGCGCCGCACGTCGTCATGGTGGCGCACAAGGTCGCCGGATCGCCGTCGTGATCCCAGGTACCCGGGCCGCACGCCACCTGGGCGGCGCTGCCGCCCGCGCAGTAGGTGCCGGGCGCGCAGTCGCTGCACGCGGTCGACGAGCTGGCGCTGCTGGCCGTCTGCACCGTGCCCGCGGCGCACTCACCAAGGGCGGTGCAGCTCGATTGATCTGGCCCCGAGGTGGTGCTGCCCGCGGGACAGGTCGCGCACGTGCGGTCCGACGATATGGACGGGGCGTTGCTCATGTAGCTGCCCGGCGCGCAGGTCCTCCACGGCACGCAGGCCGCCGCGTTCACGCGCGTGTTGAACGCGCCACTCGGGCAGCCAGCGCAGGCTCGGTCTTCGTTCGCGCTGCCCTCCTCGAGCACGTATTGCCCCGTCACGCAGTCGGTCTTGGCGACGCACCCAGTGCCGTCGCCCAATGGCGAGAAGGCGCCCGCGATGCAACCCGAGCCGGTGCCCGTGGGGGGGGGTGGGGCGGCGCCCTTGCCACCACAGCCCCCGGCGCCGATCGTCACCAGCACGGCCAGAGGCCAAAGGCCGATGCGTATTGCCGCCCGCCTGCCTGTCGCTCGTGGGTACCCTGCGAAGTTTCGAATCGATGAGCTAAGTGACATGGAATCCTCCTCCCCTGGTCGAGGAACGAATGGTACCGAAGTTAGGTGAACGGCCCTGGGTATGGGGGGAGACTAGCCAGGATGCCCGCCAATGCAACGCGCGTTACGAAGTCGCCCTTCTTTCCTGTCATCGCAACGCTACTTCTGGGTGATGCATCCCAAACCAGAGCGACTTGCTCTCGATTGGAACGGATCGGCATCACAACGAGTGTCGCAGGGGTGGCGAGAAACCGCAATACGAACGCAGGGAGTTGAGATCTGACCGATCCTCGTTGTTGGAGAGCGCGTGGTTGGTATCGGTGAGGACGAAGATGGTGCAGCCCCGCGCTGGCGGAGAAGCGAACGCGAGAACCACCTGAACGAGAATCGCCAGCACCCCCAACGTTGGATTTCGGTCCGACACCGTGACACGTGGTCCTGAACGGGAGACATGCAAGTCGAAAGTGCTCTCGTCCCAGAAGGCGTTCGCGCTGGGGGGATTGAAGAGCTCGATGCGCCCGATAGGGGAGATACCAGTCGTGCTTGCGTCCCCGATTGGCACCGCCGCCCGGATCAGCGCATGTCCTCGACATAGTAGTCGAAGGTCCTGACTCCAACTACCTACACCTACACGGAAAAACTATTCCTCTGCCGCAAGATTTGTGAACCAGAACCAGCCGCATGCTGCCACTTACTATGAGTATCCACCGATGCGAAGGAGACCGTCGATGAAGGCCGTACACCCCTCAAAGAGAATGTCGATCGCTGGAATCCTGAGTATCGCCATTTGTGGCTGCAGCGGCGGAACTACTATCGGCGGCTCGAGCGGCTCGGGCGGCACGATCGGCGCGGGAGGAAGCGGCTCGGGTGGGACAAGCTCCAACGGTGGAGGGACGGGCCAAGCTGGGACGGGTGGGACGATTGGCTCCGGGGGACAGCCCGGTACCGGGGGCCGTAGCGGATCCGGGGGCAGCATCGCAACTGGCGGCACCACAGGGTCGGGCGGACAGACCGGAACGGGTGGCGCACCCGCCCCCGGCGGGACGACGGGAACGGCTGGCCAGACCGGCGCGGGGGGCACCGTGGGTCGGGACGGTGGACGACCCGATGTCCCGGCTGGGACGGGCGGAGCGGGGACAGCCGGCACAGGAAGCGCTGGCAGGACGGGTGCTGGCGGTGCCGCGGCTGGCGGCTCCACGTCGACCGGCACTGGCACATCGACAATTGACTGCAACGCCGCAATGCCGACCGGCGGCACGGATCATTGCGGACAGAATACCCAAGGCACTGCGGGCGGCCTCAGCTGGTCACTCTGGTGTAACAGCTTAAGTAGTAGCGCATGCATGACCACCTACACCACGTCCGCGTTTAGCGCACGTTGGAACAACAATAGCGATTTCCTGGCCCGTATCGGTCTGGAATTTGGGAGCAGTGGCAAGACATTCGACCAATACGGAACGATCAAGGCAGACTTCGCCTACAAGAAGACGGGAAGCGCAGGCGGCTACTCCTATATCGGAATCTATGGTTGGTCGACCAACCCATGTGTCGAATGGTACATCGTCGATGACAGGTGGGGCACGATGCCGTTCAATGCCTACAACGCGACCCTCAAGGGGACTGTCCCAATCGACGGCGCAGACTACAAGCTATTCCAAAACAAGACAAACGGAACCGGTGGCTCAAGATGCAGCGGCGTCACGCAGTGGGATCAGTTCTGGAGCATCCGGCAGACGGCTCGCCAGTGCGGAACAATAACCATTTCCGACCACTTCAAGGCATGGGACGCCGCAGGCTTGAAACTAGGGGGCCTGCTGGAGGCCAAGATTCTCGTGGAAACAGGGGGAGGGACTGGAAGCATTGATTTCCCAGTCGCAAGCGTGACGAAGAGCCAATGAGCTAGCCCGCATTTCTGCCGGCTTTGCGGCGGAGGCTTCCGACTTCTACTTTCCGCGCAGCCTGTCGAGGCCAGCGAAAGGATTGTTGAACGGGCGCTGCTGCGGCGGTGGCGCGGACGGGCGCGGGCCTTGGTTGGGACCGCCCCCGCCGCGATCTTGCGGAGGCCGGGGGCCGCGAGCGACGTCGGCGTTGCTGCCCGAGCGCATGGACAGGGCGATCTGCTGCTTGTCGAGCCTGATGACGATGCCGGGGCAGACCATGCCGGGCTCCAGGTCGTTCAAGGTGCGGATGTCCTGGCGGAACGAGAACGGGACGAAGGTCTCGCGCGGATCGCGGCCCGGCTTTCCCAGCTCCTGATCCTGGCCGAGCTCGCGGGCATGGCCTTCGACCTGGCCTTGCACGAGCGCGAGTCCACGTCCGCCGCGCCGGCCGCCCGCATCGTGGCGGCAAGTTGAAAATAGACCCACCGGTCTTCCGGCCCCGGAACTAGACTGCGCGGCCGGGAGGTTCGCATGGCACGTTTGGTTGCGTTCCTGGGTCGCGTTCTCGTCGCCCTCTTCGGTCACTGGGATCCACCGCGGTGGATGCGCTGGTGCGGCCGACAGGGCCAGCGCGGCGGCGACTGGGCCTGGGCGCACAAGGTGAAAGCCGGCTTCCTGCTCCTGGCCTTGGCCGGCGCGAGCACCGGTGGCAGCTACGGCTGGCACTGGTGGCAGGCGCGGCCCAAGCCCGCGACGGTCGGGCTGCACATCGTCGAACCGCCGCTCACGCCCATCGGCGACAAGGCGACGCCACGGCCGCTGTCGGTCATGTTCGCGGCCTCGGTGGCGCCGCTCAAGGCGGTGGGCACGGTGGTCAAGAAGGGCATCGACGTGCAGCCCAAGCTCGACGGCACCTGGAAATGGGTT
>JADGRD010000600.1 GCA_017881285.1 Pseudomonadota bacterium
CTCCATCGCGGCTGGCATCATCGGGGCCGCCGTGGCCCTCATCGCGGTCGCCGCGCTCAAGCTGACGGGGAAGCCACAGCCGGCCCCGGTGGCCTCGCCCCAGCCTGCAAAGCAAGAGCTGGTCTACGTGCAGGTGCCGGTCGCGGTCCCTGCTCCCGCGGCGGAACCGGTGTTCCTGCCCGCCGCTGCTCCGACGCAGCCTGCGCCCTTGCCGATGGTGCGCGCACCCGAGCCGCCGCGCGCGGCCGAACCTTTGCCGGCTCGCTCCAACCAGATCACAGTTCCCTATCACGGTCAGGATGCGCGCACGCAAAGGATCTTGGTGCCGATTACCGTCAATGGCACCGCCACGGTGATGTTTGCTCTCGACACGGGCGCCCCGACGACCTTGATTTCGCAGCCGCTGGCCGATCACCTCGGCGTCTTGCGGTCGGACGACGGCAAGCTCTTGACCGGCGCCCGGGGCATCGGCGGCTCGGCGCCGGCCGTGCTGGTGGTGCTCGACTCGCTCACGCTGGGTGATGCCCGCGAGGAGTTCGTGCCGGCCACCGTGACCGCTTCTCTGTCGGACAGCTTCGCGGGCTTGCTGGGCATGGATTTCATCACGACCTTCAATCTGAAGATCGACACGGCCAGACAGGTGTTGGTCCTGACCAAGCCCGAGTCGAACGCCAAGACGCCCGGCGGCCACCACGAGCACTGGTGGCGTCGCCTGTTCCACCAATTCAAGGACCAGAAGAAAGGGTGGGAGGGTTTCCGCGACCAGCTCGACCGGCGATTGGCCGAATCGCAGATCTCGGAAGGGGCGAGCATCGAAACTCTGCGGCGCGTGCGCGCCATCACCGACAATCAAGTGCAGGAAGCGGAGAAGCTGCAGAGTCGCCTCGAGCGGCACGCCTCGAACCACTCGGTGCCGCGCGAGTGGCGCTGAGGGGGTTCTGCCCGCGGCCCCCCTGACCCACGCAGGTCCAGCTACTGCCGCAAAGGCGCGCAGGTCGATACGCCGGCACCGACGATTTGGCGGCCAGTGTTCGGCATGACCGTTTGGATGTCGGTCGGAGCGTCTCGAGAGACCCGGTAGACCGAGTCGTCGACGAAGATCCAGAACGCGCCGCCCCAGAACTTCATGGCCCACGATGCGCCGCCCGTGAGCTTCGGGTACGTGTAGCTTTCGAGGGTAGCCCCACTCTGCGGATCGAGGCGCACCAGCGTGGCTTGGCTGCTGGCGCTGGCGGAGGCTGGGAAGAAACCCCACAGCGTGCCATCCCCGGTTCCCGACAGTTCCGGCATGCCGGCCTTGACGGTTCCTATCGGCGTTACCACGAGCGACGGAAACGCGACCGTCGCCAGGGTCGACGACGTATTGAAGAAGCTGGGCCCGCCCGCGATGTACAGCGTATCCAGGCCCGTCGAAGGGTCGAATACGAACCCCATGCCGAAGATCTGAATGCCGTGTTGCCCAGTCTGGAAACTGGTCGCGTCGCAATGGCCATTGCTGGTATCGACCTTGAATAGCGTGCCATCGAGGTAATTGACCCAAGCCACGGCATTCTGATCGACGGCCATCGAGTTGGGGGATGAAGTGCTTCTGGAGCCTGGGCCGAATAGGCCAGGGCAGTTTAGTGTGGCAATGTCGATGAAGCTCAACGTGGCGGGATCGAAGCTCGACAACATCCCCACTTGGTCCACGGTGTAGATCCAACGGCTAGCCTCGACACAGACCGTGTTGACGAATGCGGACAGTGGCACCGAGGCCTGCGGCGCGCGGGGGTTGCCGGTTTGCATGACCAGCGTGCCGGTCTTGAGATGCGGCGGCTCACTGGCAAACGCGCCGAAGGTTATGGGGATGCTCTGGCTGGCCCCGGGCTCGACGGTGAAGGCGAGCGCCTGGGTTGGGTCGAGGGAGAAACCCGGGTCGCTATCGGCAGCGAGCGCGAGGCCCGAGACCGGGCAGGCCTGGCTGCCGTCGTTGCCCAGCGTGAGGTGGGCGCTGGCCGTGGTGTTGAGAATGACGTTGCCGAAGTCCAGGCTCGCGGGCGTCATGCTGAGCTCGCAGCCAACGTCGATGTCGGCGGAAAGGAGCACGGCGACGTCTTGCTTCTGGCGGTCGGTGGTTGCGAACACGAGTTGCGCGGTTCGGTGGTGCGGCCGGGCCGGGTCGGTCGCGTGGAAGAGGATGGCGATGTCGCGATGGTCCGTCGGCGGAAGGGTGAAATCGTCGACCGCGCCCGCGTCGAGCCTGAACTGCGAATCGCCACCGGGCGCGAAGCCAATGCCCGCGATCTGGCATGGGTCCGCGCCCACGTTGGTGACGGTTACCGCCGCGGCGATGGTGGCATCCAGGGCGACATGCCCGAAGTCGATGGCCGGGGGCGCGATGGCGAGCTGGCAATTCGACAGGATCTGCCCAGTGAGCGGTACCGTCACGTCGGGTCGGGCCGGATCGTTGCTTTGCAAGATCAGCGTACCCTTGCGCTCGAGGGGCGGCCACACGCTGCTGGGACTGAAGGTCACGGTAAGCGTCGCGGCTTCTTCCGGACGCAAGACCAGGGATGTGGGCACGCCTGGACCGAGCGCGAACGCGAGATCCGAGTCGGGCCCCAACCCCACGTTGGCGATGGTGCAAGCCGCGCTGCCCTGGTTGGCAAGGGCCAAGCTTCTGGTTGCCGGGGCAGAGGTCGATACCTGTCCGAAATCAAGCGCCGCAGGCTCGAGGTGGAGCACGCAGCTTGGCGGCAAGAGCGGGGTCCGACCGCACGCGGAAGCGAGCACAGCGGCCGAAAGCATCCACAGCCCAAGGTGCCTACCCAGGAACGTCGCCGTCCTGCTTCCCCCGTCAGTCATGGGCCACTTCATCTTCCAGCATCATAACCGCCCAACGGGGCGTTGGTCGACCCAAGATGGATGATTGGACAACCTGAGATGCGATGCGGCGACGCGAAGAAGGTGCTCGAGCTCACGCGGATGAGTTAGCGCGCCCGCGCATTTTTCGTTACTAGGGTGACCGTCGGCCGGTGTCTTATTGGGCAAATGGAGGAAGTCGGCACACCCAGGGCGCTGGCAAGAGCGCTGGATCGAAGCGACCTGGATCGCCTCTACCGCCAGTACGGTGCGCTCGTCTTCCGTCGCGCGCGCAAGATTCTCGCCGATGAACAGCTCGCCCGGGATGTCTGCCAGGACGTCTTCGTCCAGTTGCTGCGTACGGGAGGAAGCTGGGAGGTACCGTCGCGAATTGGTTGGCTGTTTCGCACGACGACCAACTGCTGCCTCAATCTCATACGAGGTGTGTCTGCAAGCGAGGTCCCGGTGGCGGTGTCTCCAAACTATCAGCAGGTGGCCATTGCCACCCCGGGTGGGATCTACGTCAAGAGCCTGACTCCGTGAGGGATGGGGCTGGAGCGCGCTTGCACCCTTCGCCGAGCCGTAATCGTTACAAGCGCCGCGTGCTGTCCAACTATTCA
>JADGRD010000601.1 GCA_017881285.1 Pseudomonadota bacterium
CACGTTCGTCTCGACCGCCATGCCGCTCGGGGCACGGCCGACCGCCACCCCGCTCGGCGTCCTGCTGGCCGACGCCTCCGGCTTCGAGGTCTTTACCATGTGGTATATGGCTAGCCCCGACGGCTGCACCCGAGGTCAGACCTACCTCACCCTCCATCGGATGTATGCCACCGGTGTCGTCGAGCAGCGAGCAGGTATCCTGGCGGCCCACGAACCGGTCACCTCGCCCGTCATCCTCGGCGGACGCATCTACCTGTTTGGCTCGACCGGCGCCATCGAGGTCACGGGGCTGCTCCCCAGCACGGTCTCGGCCGGCCGGGCGATCCCCGACAACGGCGGCATGGGCCAGTTCAAACGTTACAACTGGTCCGAGATCCTCGACTAGACGAAACTCATTCCTTCAACAACACGCGCTTCGGCTCCCGGCCCGGCGGAACCGTGACCTCGACCGCCACGACTGTTCTTCGGGCGGGAACGAAGATCCCGACGTGGTGCTTTCCCGACGCCACCGGCAGCCGGCTGACCGGGCAGAGCAGGCCGGTTTCCTCGTCGTCGAGCACGACCGGATACTTGTCGGCGCTTGCGCACTGCACGTCCAGGATTGCGTCGCCGAAATTGGCGAAGCCGGCCCGCTGGAGCCCTCTGCGCGCATACTCCCCTCGGGTGGTGTCGAAAACCGCGGCCAGCATGCGGTAACCTGCCTTGATCACCACGACACGATGGCTGCCCGGACCGGCCACGAGATCGACCGGTGTCTTGCCTCTCAGGATACCGTCCACCCAGACGTCGGCCTGGCTGGGATTGGTGTCGAGAAACAGGTGATTGGGTATACGCAGGAGCGGGCGCTCGGACATCGGCACATAGGGTTCGACAGCCGGAAGTGCCTCCGCACCACCCGGACGAAGCCCTCCATCCGGGGCCCGCTGAATCATCATTTCCACCTGTTTCGACTTAAGGTCTTCCGGGATCGCCGGTGGTGACGGCTGGCCGGCATCCCGCGGTGGGGCCTGGCCGCGTGCCCCGCGATAGGTGGCCACGCTCCAGGCCGAGATTCCGCAAACCAGAAGCGCGCCGGCCGCCAGCAGGGCGCGGGAACGCCAGCGCCGGGCACCGGGCCGGACCGCATGCGTGGCCTCGCCTTTCGGCCGGACGGGCGCCCTCGATGAAGCGGAGTCAACCAGCTTGGCGAAGGCAGCCGGCCTGGCAGCCGGCTTGGCGGGAGAGCTTGGCGCCGCCGGCTCCGGCGGTGGGAGTGGGTGGATCCCCAGCGCTTGCAAAGCCTTTGCCAGCTGAAGCTCCGGCGCGGAAGCGCTCTCCCCGGAAAGCCACTCGACCACCATCCGGGCCGACTCGGGCCGGTCCTTGGGATCGGGGGCGCTCAACGCGCGTACGGCGGAGAGAAGGTTGTTCGGGACGCCGGGAGCATCGGGCAACGGCTCCCTTGCTCGTTCCGACAGCTCGGCGAGCGTGGCCGCTACCACCGGTTTGTTGCCAGTGAGCAGAAAGTAAAGCAGCGCGCCGAGCGAGTACAGATCAGCGGCCCTGGCCGTCTCGTCCGAGACCGCCACCGCGTCGACCCCGATGAGCTCCGGCGCCACGAAATGCCATTTCTCGATGGCCCCGCCCCCCATTCCACGCAGCGCAGCCGCCAGTCCGAAATCGAGCACCATCACCCTACCCGCCGCCGTCACCATCACGTTCTCGGGACAGAGTCCAAGATGTGGTAGGGGCGGTTTCCTCTCGTGCGCCGCAGCGAGCACGCGCGCCACCTGCGCGCAGAGCAGCCCGGCCACGACCGGCTCAAGCATGGGGCCTCGACCACCGCCGTACTGTCGCCCGAGCTGAACAAGACGCGCGAGATCGACTCCTGACACGAGCTCCGTGGCCACGAACGCGGTTTCCGGATCGTCGGACACCTCCAGGACTCGCGCAATGCCGGGCGCCGGGGATGCAAGCGCGCGACGGCCGGCCGCCAGGAAACGCTCGGCAATCGACCTGGTGATGCTCTCCTCCCCACGGTCCAGGAAGAGCACCTTGAGCGCGGCCAAGCCGGCCTCGCCCTCGACGCGCACGCGATAGGTGTCGACGAGTCCGGCGGAACCGAGCAACTCCTCGGGCTCGTAGCGGGCGATGCGACTGGGCGGTGGCACGCGACGGATCTTAATCCAGGTTGGGCGGAAGCGACACTTCCGGCCGTCGCCAGGGACGGGCCCCGCGCTTCGGCACGACCCATGCGCCTGCGTCCCTTGCGTCAGAGGTGTTTTGATTGGGACGCAAAGACCGCTATGGTTGGAACCCCGCCATGAACCAAGCAAGCCGCGCCCCGACCGCAGCCATCATCGTGATCGGTGATGAGGTCCTTTCTGGCAAGGTCGAGGAACTGAATGCCCGGTTTCTCGTCCGCGAGCTGCGCGCCCTGGGCGTCGCGGTCCGGCGCATCGAAGTCGTCCCCGACGTGCGCGAGGAAATCGCGGGCGCCGTGCGCAATGCCTCCGCTGCCTTCGACCACGTCTTCACGGCCGGCGGCATCGGCCCCACCCACGACGACGTGACCATCGCCGCCATCGCCGCGGCCTTCGCCGTGCCGGTGGTGCGCGACAGCGGGCTGGCCGACTTGATTCGCGAGGTGAGCGGCGAGCGCTTCTACGAGCGCGACCTGCGCATGGCCGACGTGCCGGAGGGCGCCAACCTCATCCGCAGCGAAGACGCCCGCCACTCGCGCTGGCCCGTCATCGCCATCCGCAACGTCTACGTGCTGCCCGGCGTGCCGTCGATCCTGCAGCGCAAGTTCGCCATGATCCGAGCGCGCTTCGCCGCCGAGCCGTTCCATTGCCGCCAGATCTTTTCGCGCGAGTCCGAGGGCGCCATCGCCGATACGCTCGATCGCGCGGCCTCCGACTTTCCGAACGTCGCCGTGGGTTCCTACCCGCACCTAGACGCGACCGACCACAAAGTCCTGGTCACCCTCGACAGCCGCGACGAGGCCGCGGTGGCGCGGGCCTGCGCGCAGATCGTGGCGGGACTGGGCAAAGCCGTGGTGCGCGTCGAGTAATACTGGCAGGTCCCCTCACCGGCCGCTGCGCGACCTGCCCAATCACCTCGCCGCGGCGAAGCCGGGGAGAGCTCGCCGAGCGCAGCGAGGCGGGTGAGGGCGGCGCCGGCCTCGCGTGGGGAGCCGCCGAGCTTCGCTCGGCGCGGACCATCGCGGGAGGGCATGGCGAGGCCGAGCGCAGCGAGGGGGTGGCAGGGTGGGTGGTAGGTGCCGAGTGCAGAGCTAACCCTCCCAGGGTTCCCATCGAAGATGTGGGGAGCCGCCGAGCTTCGCTCGGCGCGGACCATCACGGGAGGGCATGGCGAGGCCGAGCGCAGCGAGGGGGTGGCAGGGTGGGTGGTGGTGCCGAGTGCAGAGCCAACCCTCCCAGGGTTCCCATCGAAGATAATGCTATACATCCGCCGTGG
>JADGRD010000059.1 GCA_017881285.1 Pseudomonadota bacterium
GCCGACGTGGAAGAAACCGTCGGTATCGCGTCCGCGCGGATACGTTTGCCCATCGTCCGCGTTGAAGGTGCCGGGGAACGCGCTGAGCGCGCCGTAGCCCACCAAGACGAACGGCCGCACGTAACCCCAGGGGTAGAGCGTGCCGATGATGTGGGCGCGGTAGCCGAGAATGATGTCCCGGGTCGAGTCGTTGCGCGTACGGGTCGGGGAGATGAGGCCTTCCGCTTCGGCCCCAATCCATTTGTTCAGATTGAAGCCCAGGCGTAGACCGAAGGCCCCACCGGTGTCAGGGGAAACGCCCGTGTTGTCGCCCTCCATTCGGCTGAGCCCGTGGTCCTTGTTGTAAAAGTGGATGCCGCCGAAGACGCCAATCTCGATGGGATTGACCAGTTCTGCAGCTTCCTCGCTTTCCGCGGCACGGGCCGGCGTCGGAAACGACAGCAAGCATGCCAGTGACGGGGCCAAGATCAGCGCCACGCCGAGACTTCGGTTTCTCCTCATGTGCTCTCCTTATGGTGGTGGATAGGGCGCCGATACTACAACGACCCGGAGTCAATGTCATTCGGCATGGAGAATTCACCCCCATGCTACCCTGGGTCCCCGGCGCACCCATGGACCTCAAGGAACTGCCCTGCCACTCTTTCGAGCGCCACCCCTGGGAAATCGCCCGCGCGGACTTCTTTCTGCGCCTTCTGCGCGAGAACATCAGCAAAAATGCCACCTCCGCCCTCGACATCGGCTCGGGCGACGGCTATTTCGCCCACCGGTTGCTGGCGGATCTCCCGGCGGTGATCCGAGCGACGTGTTTCGACCCCGGCTACGATGCCGCCTGGCTGGAGGAGCGGGCCCACGCCGATCCGAGTCTCGCGTTCACCGCCCAGCGGCCCTGCGGAACCTTCGACCTCGTCCTCTTGCTCGACGTGCTCGAGCACGCAGCCGACGATCAGGCGGTGCTGGCCGACGCCATCGCCAGCACCGCCTCTCCAGGCGGCTGGCTCCTGCTGAGCGCCCCGGCCCATCCGCTGCTCTTTTCCCATCACGATGAGCTACTCGGACACCGGCGGCGCTATGCGCCGGCGAGGTTGCGCGCGCTCGCCGTGACCTCGGGGGTGGAGGTGGTCGCGCACGGGCAGCTCTTTGCCAGTCTGCTCGCGCCACGCGCCCTCGCCAAGCTCGGCGAAACGGCGCGGGGCGCGCGGCCGACGTCCGCGCCTGCCCCCAGCCGCATCGAAACCGCCCTGGGAACGTGGCATCATGGAGCCATGGTCACCTCGGCGGTCAAGACCCTGCTCGCCCTGGATGCCACCGCTTCCCGCTTCGCCGCGAACTGGCGGCTGCCCCTGCCCGGACTTTCCACTTGGGTTCTGGCCAGACGCCCATGACCACCGCCCACGTCGCCTGGATCGTCCCTTGCTTCGAGGAGGCAGCCCGGCTCGACGGCCCTGCCTTCCTCGCGCTGGCCGAGGGGAGCGCGCCTTCGAGCCTGATCTTCGTCGACGACGGCTCGCGGGACGGCACTCTCGCCGTCCTGCGCGGCCTCGCCGGGCAACGGCCCGGACAGATCGAGGCCCTCGCCCTGCCCACCAACCAGGGCAAGGCCGAGGCCGTGCGCCAGGGCATGCGGCACGCTCTCACTGGGCAAAGCGAGATCGTCGGCTACGTCGACGCGGATCTCGCCACCCCGCCCGCGGAGCTGCAACGGCTGGCCTGGCTCGCGCGCGAAGGAAGCTACGACGTCTTGATGGGCTCGCGCGTGCAGCTCCTCGGCCGGTCCATCGAGCGCAACTACACCCGCCACTACGTCGGCCGCGTCTTCGCGACCTGCGCCAGCCTCAGCCTGGGTCTGCCCGTCTACGACACGCAGTGCGGGGCCAAGCTCTTTCGTCGCACCGACGCTCTCGCGGCAGCGCTGGCCACCCCCTTCACCTCGCGCTGGGCCTTCGATGTCGAGTTGCTCGCCCGCCTCGTTCGTCCGCAGCGGGGCGTCGCCCCCATCGACATCAGCCGCATCCGCGAGGAGCCACTGCTCACCTGGACCGATATCCCCGGCTCCAAGTTGCGCCCGTGGGCGGCGCTGCGGGGCGGATTCGATCTGCTCCGCCTCGCGGTCAAGACCCGCCGCGGTTCGTAACGTCTCGCGCGCACATCGGCCGCGGGTTCTGTTATTCTTCGGGCTTTCCATGTCCTCGTCGGAACAGCTCATCGCCAGCGGGCAGAAACTGCTCATCAACAACTACGGCCGGGCGCCCATCGTCATGTCGCGCGGGGCCGGCTGCCTGCTCTGGGACAGCGACGGCAATCGCTACCTCGACATGACCGCCGGCATCGCCGTGTGCATCCTCGGTCACGGACACCCGGGACTGGCGGCCGCCATCGCGGCGCAGGCCGGCCGCCTGCACCACACCTCGAACCTCTACTACATCGAGGCGCAGATTCTTCTGGCCGAGGCCCTGGCCAAGCGCGCCTTCGCCGGCAAGATCTTCTTCTGTAACTCGGGCGCCGAGGCCAACGAGGCGGCGCTCAAGCTCGCGCGGCGCTACCAGGCCGTGGTGCGCGGCAAACCGAATCGCGTCGAATTCATCTCTTTCGAAAGCAGCTTCCACGGCCGCACCATGGGCGCGCTCTCGGTCACCGGCCAGGCCAAGTACCGGCAGGGCTTCGGCCCGCTCTTGCCCGAGGTGCGTTTCATTCCGTTCGGCGACGCGGAGGCCGCGAGAGGCGCCATCAGCGAGCGAACCTGCGCGGTCATCGCCGAGCCCATCCAGGCCGAAGGCGGCATCAACCTGCCGCCGCCCGGCTACCTGCAGGAGCTGCGCCGCCTGTGCAGCGAGCGCGGCGCGCTGCTCATCTTGGACGAAGTCCAGACCGGCGTGGGACGCACGGGAACCTTCTACGCCTTCGAGAAGGAGGCGATGGTGCCCGACATCGTGACCCTGGCCAAAGGCCTGGCCGGCGGCGTGCCCATGGGCGCCATGCTGGCCAGCCTGGAGGTGGAGCGGGCCTTCGAGCCCGGCACGCACGCCTCCACCTTCGGCGGCAACCCGCTGGCCTCGGCGGCGGCGCTCTACATCCAGCAGGCCATCGATGAGATGGACCTGCTGGGACACTGCCAGGAAATCGGGGCGCACCTAGGCTCCGCGCTCGCGCGCCTGGCCGAGCGGCGACGGCCGAAGACCCGGGGCACGCGCGGCCGGGGCCTGCTGCAGGGCCTGGTCCTCGACGGCGACGCTACGCCCGTGGTCAAGAAAGCCCGTGACCGTGGTCTCCTGCTCTCGGTGGCGGGGGGACAGGTCGTGCGCTTCGCGCCCCCGCTCGTGGTAAGCAGGGATGCAATCGACGAAGCCGTGGCGATCCTGGACACGGTTCTGGCCGAAGGCTGATGCCATGGAGAAAAAGCGCGATTTCCTGAGTCTGTTCGATGTCACCGACGCGGAGCTGGCCCAACTCCTCCGCCGCGCCGAGGAACTGCGCTTCTTGCGCGGCCGGCGCGAGCCCCACCCGACGCGGCCCGGCCGCATGCTGGCCCTCATCTTCGAAAAGGCGTCCACGCGCACGCGCGTGAGCTTCGAGGTGGCCATCGAGGAGTTGGGCGGGCACGCCGTGGTCCTGGGGAAGAGCGACTCGCAACTCGGGCGCGGCGAGCCCATCAAGGACACCGCGCGGGTCATGGCCCGCTACTGCCACGGCATCATGGTGCGCACCTTTGGCCACGACCGCGTGGAGGAGCTGGCGAGATACAGCGCCGTCCCGGTCATCAACGGACTGACCGATCTCCTGCACCCCTGCCAGGTCCTCGCCGATCTGCAGACCGTCTACGCCCACCTCGCCGGTCGCGCCGGGAGCCCCTCGGTCCCCGCGCCGGACGTGCTGCCGGTTCTGCGCTCCGTGCGCTACGCCTGGGTCGGGGACGGCAACAACATGGCCAACACCTGGATCGAGGCGGCCGGTCTGCTCGGGCTCGACCTGGCACTGGCCTGCCCCCAGGGCTACGAGCCGAATCCGGAGGTCGTGACCCGCGCCCGCGGCACGGGGAAGGGCAAGATCCACATCACGGCCGATCCGCGCGAGGCGGTGGCTGGCCGTCACGTGCTCTCCACCGACGTATTCGCGTCGATGGGCAAGGAGGACGAGGCCGAAACCCGCCGCCGCGCCTTCGCGGGCTACGGTCTCGACGGCAAGCTGCTCGCCGCGGCCGACCCCAAGGCCGTCGTGCTCCACTGCCTGCCCGCGCATCGGGGCGAAGAAATCGCCGACGAGGTCATCGAGGGATCGGCCAGCCTGGTGTGGCAAGAGGCGGAAAATCGCCTGCACGCGCAAAAGGCTTTGCTCGAATGGATCCTGCCGTGATTCGCCCATGAGGTCGCTCCTTGGCGCCAACCGATGAGATCGCAGGGCTCGGTCCCCGGACCGACCGGCCGCGGCTCAACACCGCCGCGGACCTCTCGCGCCTCAAGCTGACGCCGACCGAGGGCTTCGTGCTCTCGCGTATCGACGGCCGCGGGAGCTACGACGAGATCTGCCGCATTTCCAGCCTCGGCCGCGAGGAAACCCTGGCCATCCTGCGCAAGCTCAAGCGAGCCGCCGTCATCCTGGGCCCCAACGACACCGTGGTGGAGCCCGCGCCAGCGCACAAGCCGACGCGGCGGTCGAAATCCCCCTCCCCGGAGCGCGGCCACAAGACTCCGCCCCCGGTCCTCGTCACCGACGAGATGCTGCGCAAGGCGCAGGAGAAGACCGGCGACCAGCCCAAGCCCACCGGGCGGGAACCCGGATCCCTGCTCGAACGGCTGGATGATGGCGAACCGGTCGCGCCGGCCGATCTCATCGATGGGCACGACCTGCCGCTGGAAACCAAGCGGCGCATCATTCGCCTGCACCGTCGGCTGCGCAAGCTGGCCCCCCACGAGCTCCTGGACGTCGCCCCTGACGCGGACAAGGCCGCGGTCAAGCGTGCCTTCGCCGCGGCCTCGAAGGAACTGCACCCCGATCGCTACTACGGCAAGGACCTGGGAAGCTTCCGCGCGAAGCTCGCGAAGATCTTCACGCGCGTGACCGAATCCGTGCAGGAGCTGGAGAAGGCGCGCAAGGGGAAGTAGGCTCTAGAGCGCTCTAGAAGAACGCGCGCACCTCGTCGAGGGTAAAGGCGCGGGGGCACGATTCGGGCAGGCTGGCGAGAAGCGCCGCGCCGTAGCTCTTGCGCAGGATGCGGCCGTCGAGCACCGCCACCACGCCGCGGTCCCGGCGGCTGCGAATCAGGCGGCCGAAGCCTTGCTTGAGGGCCAGGGCGGCGCGCGGGATCTGGTAGCTGCCGAAGGGATCGCCGCCGTCCTCGCGGATGCGTTCGATGCGCGAGGCGGTCAGGGGGTCGTCGGGCACGGCGAAGGGCAAGCGGTCGATCACGACGAGCGAGAGCGCCTCGCCGGGCACGTCGACGCCTTCCCAGAAGCTTTGCGTGCCGAGGAGCACCGAGCCCACGCGCGTGCGCAGCTCGTCGAGCAGGGCCTGGCGCGGCCTTTGCCCTTGCACGAGCAGGGGGAACTCGTCGTGAGCGCGAAAGACCTCCTCGGCGATGCGCAGGTTGCGGAAACTGGTGAAGAGCAAGAGCGCGCGGCCACGCGACAGTCGGCACAAGTCGAGCGCGCGCTGGGCGGCCGCGGCCGCGAAGCCCTCGTGCGTCGGATCGGGCAGATCCTCGGCGATATAGAGTAGCGCCTGCTGGTCGAAACGGAAGGGCGAAGCAAAGGTGGCCTCGGCCGCGGTGTCGGCCAGCCCCAGCCGCTCGCGCATGTAGGTGAAGGCCCCTGCGGTCGACAGCGTCGCCGAGGTGAAGACGAGCGGCCCCGCGTGCCGGTCGAAGCTCTCGCGCAGCAGCGGCGCCACGTCCACCGGCGAGGCCCGTAGGGTCACGTTGCGCGCGGAGAGCGCCAGCCAGCGCACGGAATCGCGGCGCGCGCTGCTCACGATCTCGTCGAGATCGGTGCGCAGAATCGCCGCCCGCTGCGCCAGCCCGGTCAGCACCGCGGCCTTGGCCGGCGCGGGCGGGGAGGGGCCGGAGAGCTCGCTCCCATCGTCCTCGGCCAGGCGGGCGAGCAAGACGGATGCCTCCTCGAGAACCGTGTCGAGCTCGTGGTAACGGGTCAGCACCTCGCCCTGCCAGAGATCGTCGGGCATGGGCATGCGCAGGTCGTCGGACTCGCCGGACTTGCGCGGCAGCCGGCCGCGCAGCACCTGCCCCAGCATGTGCGTCCCGGCCTCGATCCGGCGCGCCACCGATTCCACGCGCCCGGCGCCAAGCGGCCCGGTCGGGGCCCGCTCGACGTCCCGGCCCAGGGCGAAGAGCCGCAGGGTCGAGGCCTGCACGCCGAAGATCTCGGTGGCGATGTCCTCCAGCTGGTGGGCCTCGTCGAAGATCACCGCCTCGTAGCTCGGCAGCACCTGCGCCTCCGGAAAGCGGCTGCGCAGGGCCAGGTCGGCGAAGAAGAGGTGGTGGTTCACGACCAGCACCTGCGACTCGGCGGCGCGCCGCCGCATGGCCGTGATGAAGCAGTCCGCGACGAATGGACAGCGCTTACCCAGACGGGTTTCCGGGCTGGAGGTGATGTCGCGCCAGATCGCCGCCTCCTCGGGCACCCCGTCGAGCTCGGCCCGGTCGCCGGTCGGGCTGCGTTCCGCCCACGCGAGCACGCGCGCGGTCCCCGGCGCGGCCGTCGCCGCGAGGTCGAGCTGGCGACGATGGTCATGGAAGCGGCGCAAGCACACATAGTTGCCGATCCCTTTCATCACCGCGAAGGAGAACGGCCGCGGCAGCACGCGCTGCAACCGGGGCAGATCCACCGAGGCGATCTGATCCTGCAAGGTGCGCGTGCCCGTCGACACCACGACGCGCCGGCCGGAGAGGATCGCGGGCACGAGATAGGCGATGGTCTTGCCCGTGCCGGTACCCGCCTCGACCAGCAGCCGCTCGTCGAGGTCGATGGCCCGCGCCACGCGCCTGGCCATGGCGAGCTGGCCGGCGCGTGGCTCGAAGCCCGGCAAAGCGCAGGCCAGGGCGCCACCGGGGCGCAGGATCTCGGCCGCGGCCTCCTCGAGAAGCACCGGGCTCCGCTAGGCCGGGTTGCAGCTCGCCGGCCCGTCGTCGCTTGACAGGCCGGCCGGGGTCACGGCGCGGAAGAAGCACGACGTGGCATTGGTGTGGCAGGACGGCCCCATGGCGTCGACGATGTAGAGGATTGCGTCACCGTCGCAGTCGATGCGCACGTCGTGCACCTTCATCGAGTTGCCGCTGGTCGCGCCTTTCTCCCACAGCTCGCTGCGCGAGCGGCTCCAGAAAGTGGCGCGTCCGTTGGTGACGGTGGCGCGCAGGGCCTCGGCGTTGGCCCAGGCGAGCATGCGCACGACACCAGTGGCGCGATCCTGCGCGATGACCGGCACGAGACCGTTCGCATCGAACTTCACGGCTGCGATGAGGGCTTCTGCATTTCCAAGCATGGTGGCTTTGCTCTACACCAAATTCCCGCAAAAGCGATCTTCATCCTAGACTAGGGATATCCATCGTGCGCAAAACCCTCGACCCGCCCAAAGAGAAAGAAACCAAAGGCGAGAAAAACTACATCACGCCGGCCGGCTATCGCAAGCTGACCAGCGAGCTCGACTTTCTGCAAACCAAGAAGCGGCCCGAGGTTGTCAGCGCCCTCTCTGACGCCGCCGCCGAGGGCGATCGCTCGGAAAACGCCGAGTACATCTACCGCAAGCGACAGTTGCGCCAGATCGACGGGCGCATGCGCTTTCTCGGCAAGCGCCTGGACATCGCCGTGATCGTGGATGCGCGGGAGCAGAAACGGCGGGATCGGGTCTTCTTCGGTGCCACCGTCACCGTCGAAGACGAGGAAGGCCAGAAGCAGACCTTTAGCATCGTGGGCTCGGACGAGATCGACAGCGCGGGCGGTGCCATCTCGTGGCAATCCCCGGTGGGCCGGGGCCTGATCGGCAAGGAAATCGGCGACGCCGTGCTCGTCCGCTGGGACAAAGGCCAGCGCGAGCTGACCATCGCCGACATCAGCTACCCGGATTGAGGCGAAAGCCGACCGCATCGTAGGAGAGCAGCCTGGCGGGTTTCTCACCACAGAGGGCGCAGAGGACACAGAGGTCGGACAGAAAGGGGTTGCCGGATCCAGGATCCGATCCCTTCCCTTGTCCCCAAGCTCTGCGCTTTCTGCGCTCTCTGCGGTGAAAGATCCATCTACTGATTTAGGTTGCGCCACCAGTCCACGAAGCGTGGGATGCCGGCGTCGACTGAGACCTTGGGGGCATAGCCCAGATCGCCTTGCGCCAGGTCGACGTCGGCCAGGGTGTGTTTCATGTCGCCGGCCTGCTCGGGCTGCCACTCGATGATGGCCGGCTTGCCCAGCGCGGCCGCGATCCTGTCGACCAGTTCCTTCAGGCTGGTGGGGCGACAGCCGCCCAGGTTGTAGATACGATAGGCGGTGCGCCCGTCGCGCGCCTGCTGGTCGATGGCCGCCACCACGCCGTCGAGGATGTCGTCGATCCAGGTGTAGTCGCGCGAGGTGGTGCCGTCGCCGAAAAGCTGGATAGGCTGGCCGACCGCGATGAGGCGGGTGAAGGTGTGGATGGCCAGATCCGGCCGCTGGCGTGGGCCGTACACCGTAAAGAGGCGCAGGCAGGTCACGGCCGCGCCGCGCAGGTGGTGGTGGGTGAAGGCCATGAGCTCGCCCGCGCGCTTGGTCGCGGCGTAGGGCGACAAGGGCCGGCCGCACGGGTCGAATTCCGAGAATGGCACGTCGCTGTCCAGGCCATAGACCGACGACGACGAGGCGAACACGACGCGCTTGACGCCGCGTTCGTGGCAGGCATGCAGCAGGTGGAGCGTTCCGTTCACGTTCACGTTCCAGTAGCGGCCGGGGCTGGCGATGGACGGCCGCACGCCCGCGAGCGCGGCCAGGTGCACGACGGTGTCGACCGGGCCGGCAATCGCGAACGCTTGATCCACGTCGTGCGGATCCGTCAGGTCGCCCTCGACCAGCGAGAAATCCCGGCGCGCGAGTAACCCGGCCAGGTTCCGCTCTTTCACTTCGCGCGGATAGAACGGATCGAAATTGTCGAAGCCGGTCACGCGATCGCCGCGCCCGCACAGCCGTTCGGCCAGGTGCGAACCGATGAACCCCGCGGCGCCCGTCAGCAAGATCTTCATACGGGCGATGGTAACCGCAGGTGGAGGAGAAACTCCACATTCCCCTTGCCGCCGGTGATGGGCGAGGTGGTCTCGCCCACCACGGCAAAGCCCAGCGCCCGTGCCGCCTCCGCCACCTCGGCAACCGCCTGCCTGCGATCCGCCTCGTCGCGCACGATCCCCCCTTTGCCGACCTTGTCGCGCCCAACTTCGAACTGCGGCTTGACCAGCGGCACGACGGGCGCGCCCGGCACGAGGAGCGGCGGCAGCAAGGGCAGCACCAGGCGCAGCGAGATGAACGAGACGTCGATCACGGCCAGCGTGCAGCGTTCCGGAATGCGCTCGGCCGGCATGTGACGAATGTTGGTCCGATCGATAACCACCACGCGCGGATCGCTGGCGACCTTCCAGTCGAGCTGGCCGTGCCCGACATCGACGCAGTACACGCGGCTGGCTCCGCGCTGGAGCAGGCAGTCGGTGAATCCGCCCGTCGAGGCGCCGATGTCCACCACCACCGCCCCTGCCACGTCCACGCCGAAGACGTCGAGCGCGTGCGCCAGCTTGAGCCCGCCGCGCGAGACATAGGGCATGGGTTCGCCGCGCAAGCGCAGCACCGCGCCCGCCGGCAAAACATCGCCCGCCTTGTCCACCGGCTTGTCGCCGCACAGGATCTGCCCGGCCAGGATCAGGGCGCGCGCCCGCTCGCGCGAGGGCGCCAAACCCTGTTCGACAACCGCGACATCCGCGCGGAGCTTGCCCGGCCGCGCTGGCGCCTCGGCCTCGTCCTTCGGGGGCTTGTCCTTGCGTCCCACGGACGCAGAATACGCCGACTCCAGTTCGCGGTTGCAAACCGGATCGCCGCAAGTACAATCCCTGCACCCGGACCGCCGGGTACCGGGGCTGTAGCTCAGCTGGGAGAGCGCTAGAATCGCACTCTAGAGGCCGTGGGTTCGATCCCCATCAGCTCCACCGCGAAGATCATTCACGTTTTGCGAAAGGGAGGGGGAGGGGCGCGGGCTCCGCAATGTGCACCAAGCGGTCCGTACCTGCTTGCTCGGGCATCGCACCTGGTCGCTGTCGATTCGGCATCGCTACCTCCGATCGCCGGGGGCTCAGTATACCGAGCACCTCGTGTCAGGCCAGCGCATTTGTCACCGCGACGTGCGAATAGCGGACCCGTTTAGCCTAAAGACGCGTCTTCTCCTAAAGCCGAGCCAGCTCCAGCGAAGATCCGCAGCGCTTTGGACTAAAAGCCCGATTGCGTCTAACGGGCCAAATTCGGCTGCTGATTATTTCTCGACGAATCACCTACGGGCTTCTTGCCTATGGCTCTATGTCGGGAATGAGGTGCTTCGGATCCGATTCATCGTCCCTTGCAGAGCTTCACTCGGCGCTCTCCTCGTCGGACGGCGCCGGTTGCGTGCCCGATGCGACAAAGCTGTTTGCCGACGGCGCCATCACCAAGACTACCAAGACCGACAACCAGACCATCGCGAAACTGATCTTCGCAGCCGGTGTCCCACCGAAAGATGTCGGCAGGGTGTATCTCAAGCTCGCCGGCCGCGTTCTCCCGACCGACAAGCACCTGGCGAGGGCGTACATAGGCCGGACGCTCAAGCACGCGCGCATCGACGAGGAAAGGTGGAATCTGCGCGAGCATGCGATGCCTTGCGATCCGCTGTCGGCGCTGTGGGATGCGCTCGCACTCAACCAGATCCGACCTGGCGATGGCGAGCGCCAGCGGACGCAGCGCGCCCTGCTGGAAACGGGGATCGCGCTGCTCTCGCCGCACCAGCGCAGCTTGGTGCGGGCATGGATGGCTCACTCCGGCGAGAACACTGTGGTCGAGATCCATGAGGCCCTGCCCCAGATCTGCGGGCATGGCGCCTACCACTGCAAGAACAAGGCATTTGCCCGCCTGATCCGCATCGTCGCTGGCCTCGCGGCGGCCACAGGCAACTTGGATCTGCGCCCCAGCGGCGCTCGCAAGTGTTCACGGCATGAGCAGGAACTTCGCTC
>JADGRD010000060.1 GCA_017881285.1 Pseudomonadota bacterium
GCCGGTAGTCCGCGATTTCCACCTGCCGCGCCGACTGATTCGACGACTTGTTGATGGGCACGCAGGCCAGGGCGTGCAGGCTTTCGATGAACGACAGACTCGTGATCCCGCTCTTCGCCGCCAGAATCAACCGGTGCAGTTTCACGGAGACGATGCCGTCCTGCGCGTCGGGGTTGGCGTTCGCTCCCAGCGTGGTGCTGTCCAGCCTAAACTGAAAGGTCACCGAGGCGTGCGCCGTGGCCGGCGCCGCGGGGATGAAGATGTTCGGACGCGTGACTTCGATGTCGGAGAACTGGGCATCGACCACCGGCGCACAGCCAACCCCGAGCAAGACCAGAGCGAAGATCCACCACCGTGCCATGGTCAGGATCCCCCGAACATGAAGATCACCCCAAGCTTGGCGGACAGGGTGCCGGCATAGACCGTTCCATCTTGGGCAATCGTGACCGTGGTGCTGTTGTTTTTATCGACCACGACCGAATTCGGCGCATGGATGGTGCCGATGAGGAAGGTGTAGCCACCATGAAGGAACAAGGTGGCGTTGCCGATAACCAGATCGAATCCGAGGTGCGCGTTGAAGTAGGTGTAGCCCAGTTCCTGGACATAGGGCGTAACCCAGGTGGGCGTGTCGAAGAACGCGCGAGTCACTTTGTTGGTCGCGGCCAGGTTGCAGTGGCCAGCCTCGAAGCTGAAGGAGGGGCCCCAGCCCACGGGGACGAACGAGACGCCGCCGCGGTATTCGAGGCTGGCCGTGTTGGTCCCCAAGGATGCGCCCAGCCGCAACCAGTCCGATGGGGAAAGCACCAGTCCCAGGTTGAGCCCGTCGGGCACGCCCGCGTCGAAGCCCAGGCCGAACGCACGGTGGCCGCTTTTGACCCCGGGGGCCTTCGCAGCGGCGACCGTGCCCACGGCAGCCGGCCCGACCGCTACGAGCTTCGCCCCGACGCGCGGCAGCAATGGCGGCGCCGTGAATCCCGCGACAGCCGGTGGCGGGGTCGGTACGGGCGACGGCGGCGCGTAGATCGGTGCCGCCACCGGCGGAACGTAGAGGGGCGCCGGCGGCGGGGGAGCGTAGACAGGAGCTGCCGCCGGGACGACCGGTGCGGAAGAGGGCGCCGCCTCATGTCCAGGGCGACGCATCGGTGTATAGGTGACCTGTGCGTCCGCCGGCGCAGGAGAGGCCGGAACCCCATACCCAGGATAGGACGGCAGCGGTGCACTCTGCGCCCTTGCATTCCCAGCCCCGGCGGCCAGCGCAGCGCAGGCGAGAAGAGCGAAGCGGCACGCGCGTCCTACCGGGAAGAGCATCGGCCCGATGATACCACGCCGCACGATGGGCCCGGACACGGGCAGAGCCCCCGCCCACCGGCGACGTGCGTAGCCGCACAGGCGGAGCTATTTCCACATGGCACAGCTACGCACGCCCGCCGACGGCAAATAGCACTCGACGACGTAGTCACGCAGCATACGGTCGGTGTTGAAACGCCAGCCCAGCGTGCGGATGGCGCGCTTGATGTACGCCACCCATCCGTGCGGAACCCCCTGGTCGTCCTGGTTGTAGTAGAGCGGCACGACCTCGCTCTCCAGCACGCGGTAGAGCGACTCGGCATCGCGGCGATCCTGTTCGGCGACGTCGACGTGGCAGACGCCGTTGCCGATGGCGAAGCCGTTGAGCCCGTCGTACGCCTCGGCCCACCAGCCGTCGAGCACCGAGAGGTTGAGCCCGCCGTTGAGCAGCACTTTTTCGCCGCTCGTGCCGCTCGCCTCTTGTGGCCGGCGTGGGGTATTGAGCCACACGTCCACTCCCTGCACCAGATGCCGGGCGACGTTGATGTCGTAGCCCTCGACGAAGACGATGTGCGAGCGCAGCTCGGGCGACATGCTGGCCTGAACCACGGTCTTGAGCACCTCTTGCCCCGGCTGATCGGCGGGGTGCGCCTTGCCCGCGAACACGATCTGCACCGGCCGCTCGGCGTTGCACACGATGCGCTTCAGGCGCTCGACATCGGTGAAGAGCAGATTCGCGCGCTTGTAGGTGGCGAACCGCCGCGCAAACCCGATGGTCAGCGCGTCGGGATCGAGGGCCGTGGTGGCCGCGGCGATCATTTCCTCGCTGTGCCCGTTGCGCCGCCGCTGCGCCGTGACCTCGCGCCGGACGAAGCTAACCAAGTTGGCCCGCAGGGTGCGGTGGGTTTCCCACAGCTCGGCGTCGAGCACAGTCTCGATGCGCGCCCACATCTTGGGTTCGGTCAGGTTGTCGGCCCAGTCCGGCCCGATACGCCGGCTGTAGAGCTCCTGCATCGCGGGTGCGAGCCAGGTGCGCGCGTGGACGCCATTGGTGATGTGGCCGACCGGCACCTCGTCCTCGCGATGGTGCGGCCACAGCACCTGCCAGGCCCGGCGCGTGACCCGGCCGTGCAGACAGGAGACCGCGTTCGCGTAGCGGGACATCTTGAAGGCGAGCACGGTCATGCACAGTGCTTCGCGCGGGTCGTCGGGCCGCACGCGGCCGAGGCCCAGGAAGTCTTCACGCGAGAGCCGCAGGGATTGTCGCAGGAACTCGAGGTGCTCGTCGGCGAGCGCGGGTGGAAAGCGGTCGTGACCGGCGTCCACCGGGGTGTGGGTGGTGAACACCGTGGACTGGGCGACGTCCTGCGCGACATCGGCGAACGAGGCACCGGTTTCGATCATGCGCAGGCGCGCGTATTCCAGGGTGGCGAAGGCACTGTGCCCTTCGTTCAGGTGCAACCCGCTCCAGTCGATCCCGCAGGCGCGCAGGGCGCGAATGCCGCCCACGCCGAGCAGTAGCTCCTGCCGGATGCGCACGCGCTGGTCGCCGAAGTACAGGCGAGCAGCCAGACGGCGATTCTCGTCCGAGTTGCCGTCCAGATCGGTGTCGAGGAGAAGAAGCTGGTTGCGGCCGACGTTGACCTGCCACACCTGCGCCAGCAGGCGCTCGTGGGCGAGCGGCACCTCGATGATGAGCGGCTTGCCGTCGGCCCCGGTCTTGAGGGTGGTGCACAGATAGTCGGTGGGCGCGCTGACGTACTCCGCGTGTTGCTGCCCTTCGCGGTCGATGTGCTGGCGGAAATAGGATTCGCGGTAGTAGAGGCCGACCGCGACCAGGGCCAGCCCCATGTCGGACGCGGTCTTGAGATGGTCGCCGGCCAGTACCCCCAGACCGCCACTGTAAATGGGCAGCGACTCGTGGATGCCGAACTCCGCGGAAAAATAAGCCACGGGCCGCACGCGCAGCGGGGCGGCGTGGGAGTCGGCCCAGGTCGGCGTGGTCGGCGAGATGTAAGCGCGAAATTCCCGGTAGGCACGGTCCACGCGCGCACGCATGGCGGCGTCGCCGGCGAGATCGTGCAAGCGTTCGCCGGTCAGGCGCCTGATCACCATGAGCGGGTTGTGCTTCGAGGCGCGGAAACCGTCGCTGTCGATATCGCGAAAGAGTTTGATGACGGCCGGGTTCCATGCCCACCACATGTTCATGGAGAGCTCGTAGAGCTGATGCGCCAATTTTTCCGCGGGCGTCATGGGAGGCTGAGTGTTGCACAGGCGCGAAGGCAATTCAGGGATATAATGCTGGCGGACCTGAATCATGGATGAACCACGTCTACTCGCCTTCATCATGGCGGGCGGCAAGGGAGAGCGGCTCTTCCCGCTCACCCGCGATCGCGCCAAGCCCGCCGTCCCCTTCGGCGGCCGCTACCGCATCATCGACTTCGTGCTGTCCAACATGCACAACTCCGGCATCCGCGCCATGTACGTGCTCACGCAGTACAAGGCCCAGTCGCTGGTCGAGCACATCCAGCACGTCTGGGGTACGAGAAGCACGCACGCCGACTTCGTGACTATTGTTCCAGCGCAGATGCGCATGGGTGAGAGCTGGTACCGCGGCACTGCCGACTCCATCCATCAGAATTTCCATCTCGTCGAGGATTTCCGCCCCGACGTCGTGGTCGTGTTCGGCGCCGATCACGTCTACAAGATGAGTGTACGGCAGATGGTAGATTTCCACCTGGCCAAGGGCGCACTCGCCACCATTGCCTGCCTGCCCGTGCCGGTCAGCGAGGCCTCGCAATTCGGCATCGTCGAGACCGACGTCGAGGGACGCGCCACGGGGTTCCAGGAAAAACCCACCCACAACGTGGTGACCATCCCGGGCAATCCCGACTTTGCGCTCGCCTCGATGGGCAACTACACCTTCGCGCCGCTGCCCCTGCACGAGGCGCTCGAGGCGGACTCGCAGTTGGACACCCACCACGACTTCGGCAAGGACATCCTGCCTTCCCTGGTCAAGAGCAACCGCGTGTTTTGCTACGACTTCTCCACGAACCGCATCCCCGGCGTCACCGAGAAAGGCGAACTGGCCTACTGGCGCGACGTGGGAACCATCGAGGCCTACTACGAGGCCAACATGGACCTCAAGAACGTGCAGCCGCACTTCAACCTCTACAACTGGGAGTGGCCCATCGTCAGCGTCAACTATCCCGACCCGCCGTCGAAGCTGGTCTTCGACGACGAGCGCCGTCGCGGCATGCTGGTCCAGTCCATCATGTCGAGCGGCTGCGTGATCGCCGGCGGCTTCGTCAAGGACTGCGTCCTCGGCCGCAACGTATGGATCGACGAAGGCGCCGAGGTCCGCGATTCTATCCTCTTCGACAACGTGCACGTGGGCAAGAGCGCGCGTATCCAGCGCGCCATCGTCGACAAGAACGTGCGCGTCGCGCCCGGCGATCACATTGGTCACGACCTGGCCCGCGACGCCGTCCGCCACCACGTCAGCCAGGGCGGCATCACCGTGGTCGGCAAAGCCCGCGATACCTGGCTGACCAGGGCGAGAAACTTCTGAGCGAACCCGACGAGGGCGCAGAGGCAGAGGAGAGCACGGAGACGGAAGGGTGGAGTTGTTCCGTTCCAACACCGGGCCTAGACTTGCCTTTTCACGGCCGCGGTAGTGGCCATTTCGCCTCGCCCCGCGCAGCGGGGAGAGGCCGACGCGCGCAGCGCGGCCGGTGAGGGGATTGCCTGGCCCACGCGGCAACCGTCCCCGCCCGCAGGGATGCTCACCAGAAGGATGGATTCGGACGCTTCTCATCGGTGGCGCAGGCATCGCGAACCTCGGCCGAATCGTTTGCACCGTCGTTCAGTTTCTGACAGGGCCTGAACGCCTTGCGCGCGAGATACGGATACCCACGTCGGTAGAGCGTCCAGACTGTCGGTAAACGGCCCATGAGGAGCGCGAGGGTTATCCGAAGCGGCGGCCCTAGCGTAGAGCTTCTCTGCCTCTCGCCAATCGCCTTCGGCAAGGCGGATGTCGCCGAGGACAAGATTGGCATGCGGAATTGAGCTCGCACTTATCTAGCCCGAGCGACCATCGACATGGCCAGATGGTTCCACGCCATCTCGGACGGGACAAGTCATGCCGATGAATCGTTTGATCGATACATCGTTCGATCGTGGTCGTGGCCGTCTTCCTCCGTGCCCTCCCAGCCCTCCGCGCCCTCTCGGCCGCGGGCCGTGCAATTGGCGACATGGCACGGTAAAGTCGCGGCCGCCGATGAAAAAACGTTCTCCCCTTGCCCTGGTCGTGCACGGGCATTTCTACCAGCCGCCGCGCGAGAATCCGTGGACCGACGAGGTGCCGCGCGAAACCACGGCCACGCCCTTCCACGACTGGAACGCGCGCATCCATGCCGAGTGCTATCGGGCCAACGCCTACGCGCGCATCTACGGGCCCAAGGACCACATCGCGTCCATCGTCAACAACTACGCCGGCTTGTCCTTCGATGTCGGCCCCACCCTGGCGCGCTGGTTGGAGCGCCACGACGGCCAGGTCATGCGCCGCATGCGCGAAGGCGACGGCGAGCAGCGGGCTCGCCTCTTTGCGGGTGGGGCCATGGCGCAGGTGTGGGGCCACCCCATCACGCCGCTTCTCGACGCGCACGACCTGCGCACCCAGATCCTCTGGGGCCAGCTCGATTTCCGCCGCCGCTTCGGCCACGCCGCCGACGGCATGTGGCTGCCCGAGACCGCGGCCAACGAGGCGACCCTTGCCGCTCTCATCGACGCGGGCGTGGCCTACACCATCCTCGCGCCCGAACAGATCGAGGCCGTGCGTTCCCCCGACGGCGAGTGGCAAGCGGTCAACGCCGAAACCTTGGACACCGGCCGCGCCTATCGCTTTTCCCACCCGGAGGGCTCCGGCCGCTCGCTGGCCCTCGGCATCTTCGACGGCCCGCTTTCGCGCGATCTCGCCTTCGGCACCGCCACCCGGGACGCGACCAGCTTCCTCGAGGCCATGCGCCGCTCCGCCGAGCGCTCGAAAGCCCCCGGCAAGCGCCTGGTGCTGGCGGCCTCCGACGGCGAGCTCTACGGGCACCACAAGAAGTTCGCGGATCTCACCCTCGCCTATGCCATGACCGTTTCGGCGCCTTCCGAACACATCGAGGTCACCAACCTGGGCGCCTTCCTGGCCGAATCACCGCCCACCTGGGAGGCGCGGCTGCGCCCGGGCCCCGACGGCGAGGGCACGGCCTGGAGTTGCGGCCACGGGCTCGGCCGTTGGCAGCGTGATTGCGGCTGCCGCATGCACGACGTGAAAGGCAGCAGCCAGGCCTGGCGGGGACCGCTGCGCGCGGCCCTCGATCACCTGCATGACCGCGCCGCCGTTTTCTTCGACGAGGCCGGCGGCGAGCTCTTCGCCAATCCCTGGCGGGCCCGCGATGCCTACGGCGAGGTCGCCGAAGACGCTCCCGAGCGGCGCAAGCAGGTCCTGCGCGGCCTCGGCCGGCCGGGCCTGCGCCGCGACCGGGGACCGGCGTCGATGCGCGCGCTCCAGCACATGGAGATGCAGCGTTCGCTGCTCCTCATGTACGCGAGTTGCGCCTGGTTCTTCGACGACATCGCCGGGACCGAGGCCGCGATCGCCCTGCGCCGGGCCGCGCACGCCTTGGACCTGTGGAAGATTCTCGGCGGCAAGCCGCCCGAGAAGTCGTTCGTGGCCATCCTGGCCGATGCGCGCAGCAATCAGCCCAAGCTCGGCACCGGTGCCGATGCCTTCGCGCGGGCGCGCGGCGATCGCGTCTCGCCCGCGCAGGCCGTGGCGCGCACGGCCTTTTCGTGCATGGCCTCCTCGTCGTCCGGCCAAGGTGGCTTTCCCGGCTTCGACGTGAGCATCGACTGTCCGGCCACGCAAGGCGGCCGCAGGTCGCTGGCGGGCCAGGCTCGTGTCACGGGACGGCGGACCGGCGAGGTGACCACGCTCTCCTTCTCCGCCTCCCACGACGGCATGGCGGGTTTCGAGTGTAGGATCACTGAAATGGGAACCCTGAAAGGGTTCCCAAACCCTCCCGCGATGGTGCGCGGCCGGCAAAGCCGGCCGGCTCCCCACGCGCCTGGCCAGCGGTTGGGACTCGACGACCTCGACGAGGAAGCGGCCCAGGCCCTGCGCTTCGGCGCCTTGGTCCGCATGGCCGCCGCGGCGAGCGGGGCGGCGGGCTGCCGCGCTCTCCTGGCGGTGGCCGACAAATTGAGCGCCTGCACGACCAGCGAACACGCCGCGCTCTCGGGGTTGTTGGCCCGCGCCCTCGCCAGCTACCTGGAGGACGGCCTCGGTTCACGCGGGCCCATGGACTGGCAGCTAGCGCTCAGGCTCGCCGATCGGGCCGGCGCGGTGCAAACCACCGACGACTGGCGGCGCCTGCAAGAGATCGTCTGGGAGCACCTGGAATCCCTCCGCCGCCGCCGCGAGTCGCCGCAGAAACCTCTGCGCGCCCTGGCCGAGCGATTGTGGTTGCTCAAGGCCGCGGAATAGTCAGGGTCTTGCCGCCCTCTCGCAACCCGCCATCCCCGCCACCGGCGCCCCGGCAATCAGGCGCCCGCCGCGGTAGTCGCCTTCCGCGACCTCGCTGCCCACATTGTCCCACTGCTTCCACTTCCCGACTTTCTGGCCATCGGCGAACTGCCCTTGCACCCACGGCTTGCCGTCGGGATACCACGCGGTGAACGAACCCTCGGGTCGGCCGTTGAAGTAGCTGCAACTCTGTCGCGGCCGCGTCGTCTTGGGATGCCACTCGATCCATTGTGCCCGCGCCTTGTCCGTCGACTCGCACCACACCGACTTGCCCAACTCCGAGCGCAGGGGAACGTCCGCCATGCCGTGCGGACAGTAGCCCGACGCCTTGTGCTTGCACCCCGCCAGGCCGACGATGGCCAGAACCACGAGTAGGTAACGTAGCTTCGGCATACCGTATCTCCTCGTCCCCTAGCATCGGAAGCATTCGCGGGAATATCAAGTCTCATCTAATTGACGGCGTACCCCCGTTGCGTGATGCTCGCTCCAGGCGGCGTTGCGCCCGCGACGCACCGACGATGGCTTTCGCATGAATACCGAAGGACATGACAGGGCCCGCCCGGCCGCCGCACCCGCTCCGCGCGTCTCGGTCGTGATCATGGCGTGGAACGAGGCGGCGAGCCTGGCCGCGGTCGCGCGCGAGATCCAGGCCGAGCTGACCCGTCTGGGGGAAAGCCACGAGATCCTCGTCGTCGACGACGGCAGCACCGACGGCACCAGCCTGATCGCCAATGACCTGGCCGAGACGCTGCCCGGCCTGTGCGTGCACCATCACGGCCAAAACCGCGGGCTGGGCGCCGTGTACCGGACCGGTTTCGCCTTAGCCCAAGGCGAGCTCGTCACCTTCTTTCCCGCTGACGGCCAGTTTCCCGCGAGCATCCTCGGCGACTACCTGCCCGCCATGGCCGACGCCGACATCATCCTCGGCGTCCTGCCCGACCGCCGCGGGCCGCTGACCGCGCGCCTCCTATCCCTCGGCGAGCGGCTGCTACTGCGCGCGCTCTTCGGCCGCTTTCCCCGCTTTCAGGGCATCCTGATGTTCCGGCGCGAGTTGCTGCGCGACACCGTCCTGTTTTCGCAAGGACGAGGTTGGACCGTGCTCATGGAATTCATCCTGCGCCAGGCGCGTTCCGGGGCGCGCATCAAGAACATGCCCATTTCGATCCGCCCGCGAGCGAGCGGCGACTCGAAGGTGAATAACCTGCGCAGCATCGCCTCGAACCTGCGCCAGGTGCTCGCGTTGCGCCTATACCTGTAACTCTGCTGCACGCCCTCGAGCGCTCGCGCGAGCCGGGGATCGAACCGCCGCCTGGCTGTGTGCTGCTGCGGCCGGAGGAGGGTCACCAACACCTCCGTGAACCCCGCCCGCAGCTGGGTCCCGTCATCTTCGTGGGCGGCTGGGCGATCGCGCAGCACTGGCTGTTCTGGGTCGTCCCGCTGCTCGGGGCCACGCTTGCCGGACTGGCCTATCGGTGGGTCGGCAAGGAAAGCTAGGCGTCTGCCAGCGGAACGCAACGCGCGCCGCGCTCAGCGAAGAGCGTAGAGGGCCGAGATCACTGCTTGCGACAACGCACGTCGGTAGACGCGGAAGTCGTCCAGCAACCCGTAGAAGAGAAGGGATCGGCGCCGCCGGTGCCGCTGAATTGCGAACGGCCAAGCCAGTTGTTGGTGGTGGCCCCCAGGGTTTCCATGATTCAGACAGCCAACCTTGTCGGCACCGGCTGTCGGATAGACGCTCACGGGTCGACCCCAGAAGTAGAATACCACAGGGGTAGTCACAGCGGCGGCGCCGGCCGGATCCCCAAGCACGTTGGTCAGAGACCTCTGTGGCCGCGTGAGCGAATCCGTGCAAGCCTTGTGAGCGTATGTCCGCGAGTCGCATCGTCCGCACGGTCTCCACTCTTCACCTGCTAGGCGCGCTCGTGCTGGCGGCCCTCGGCGCGTGCAGCCGCTCCGAGACCGCACCGGACGCCGCGTCTCGCACCGATGGCAACGGCGGGGGAGGCGCGACGACGACAGATCGTCCCTCACTCGAATTCGGCCGCACCCCCTACGGTTTCGACTACGCCACGCGCGCGGACGCCCCCGCCGGCGGAACGCTGTTCTCCGTATGGACCAAGATCTTGAATCCCGGCTCCACGTACCCGTGGTCCCGCGGCAACATGGATGTCTACGTCCTTTACGGGAACAACTGGTACTTCCGTTGCCTGGTCGGCGACAGCTCGGCGAACTCGCCCACCGATGCGCGCTACAACGCCAACTCGATGCTCTTTGCCAATCCCGGGGAGCTCTGGGTGGCGGACTACAGCTACTACGAGTCAGGTGTGGGCCACCCCGAAGCCCCGTATCGCGATTGGGTCTGGGTGGCATGGCAAGTGGTCGTCCATCCGAGCTCCTTCGACATTCGTCAGTGGTTGAAGCTCGGGATCGATGGCGACGTCTTCGCCGCAGGCGAGAGCGCGCCCACCTTCGCCGAGATTCGCGCCGTACTGGTCCAGAACGGCTGGACCCAAGCGGCGGCAAACGCGTGGACGCCCGGCGATGCGCAGAGCTTCCAGGTCGGCAAGGACAACGGCTACCTCTCCCACGCGCGGATGATGGCCCGCGCCGCGATCCCGTCGCTCGCCGAGCTCGATGCCATCGCCCGGAACGACGCGGCTGATGCTGCGGCCTGGGCCGACTACCGGCTCGCCTGGGTGAACAGCGCGCCCGATCTCAGCGACCGCAGCGGCAACCAGCGTCACCTGACGATCGCCCCGGGAGGCACGCTGTACCCCGGGCCACTGGGCCCCGCGTTCTGAGCCGGATCTAGTCGGACGCCCGCCAGGGCGGCAGGCGCACCTTGTCCACCGCGATGGTCGTGCGCATGATGGGCTCGCCCTGCGCCGCAAACCAGGACGGGTCGTCGCTGGCGGCGTAGCGGCGGGTCGCGTTGCGCGATAGGCGCTGCTCCATCTCGGGATGCCGCCCGAGCCAGTCCGCCAGGCGCTCGGCCACCAGTTCACCCTGCGCGATGACGTCGACGGCCGGGGGAACGAGGGCGCGAATCCCAGGCCACAGCAGCGGATAGTGCGTGCACCCGAGCAAGACGCGTGTCGGCGGGTCGGGCCGCGCAAAAAGCGGGTCCAGATACTTGTGCAGGAAGAAGTCCACGCCCGCCCCGGAAGTCTCGCCAGCCTCCACGAGCGGCACCCACAACGGACAGGCTTGCTGCACGAGTCGCAGGCGCGGGGCGAGCTTGGCCAGCTCCAGCCCGTACGAGCCGGAAGCGACCGTGCCCGCAGTGCCGAGCACCGAGTTGATCAGGCCACTGTCGCTGCTGTACATGAGCTGC
>JADGRD010000602.1 GCA_017881285.1 Pseudomonadota bacterium
TGCGAGAATGCCGCCGCGCTCCGGCACGAGCGCCCGGAGCCGCTCCCACACGCGCGTCGCCGACCACGGCGAGTGCGTGATGAAGTGTTGAAGGGCTTGGTAGGTACCCGGCTCGCTCAATCGCCCATGCATCGCCTGCATGGACTTTCGCTCGCTGTCGTTGAACAGGCCTTCGAGGTACTGGCTGGCCGCATCGCGCTGCACACCCCGGCCGAAGCAGTCCGCGAACTGGTCCGCGAACTGTCCCAGGCGTTGCAGCACGCTGCGGGCCCAGGCTTCGGTCACGCGAACAATAGTAAGAAATCCCAAACATCAGTACAAGTACGAAGAATTGGATCGACACGTACGAATCATTGAACCTGACAAGGTAGTGCTAAGTTGGCTTGCCAGGGGCCGCCGTCGGTGCCATCTCCGACCCAAGCACACACACTTCCTGGAAGATCACCGCCGAAGGAACAGGAACCAAATGAGCGCCGCTCCAAGCAGCAGCCACATGGCACATTCCACACTTATCAATCGGTTGCGGATGCGGGTGAGTTCCTGCGCCACTTGGTATAGGCCGGGGACATAGTTAACACAAGTCCGGGCACATCGTTTACACCAAGGAGATGCCTTGGATGGAAACGACTGTGGTCAAAGAGCGGCTCGCGTTTGTGCACGACCTGGAGAGCGGGCACTGGTCGATGACGGAGCTGTGCGAGCGCTATGGCGTGTCCCGCCCGACGGGCTACAAGTGGCTCGACCGCCATCAGGCCGCCGGCGGCGCGGGGCTGACGGATCGGAGTCGCACCCCGCGAGACTGCCCGCATCGGACGGGGAACGCGCAGGAGGCCGCGATCATCGCCGTCCGTCTGGAGTATGGCTGGGGTGCGAAGAAACTGCTGCGGGTGCTGCGGACGCGGCACCCCAGTCGGGTCTGGCCAGCGCGCAGTACCGTCAACGCGATCCTCGAGCGGCGCGGGTTGTTGCACAAGCATCGGCGGCGGCAGAAGTGGGCGCATCCCGGCGCGGCCCCTGTCGCGACGCAACGCCCGAATCAGATCTGGCCGGCGGACTTCAAAGGCCAGTTCCGGCTGGGCGATGGGCAGTACTGCTATCCGCTCACCGTCACCGATCACTTCAGCCGCCGCGTGATGGCCTGCCACGGCTTGCGCTCCGTCAAAACCGTCGACGCGAAGCCGATCTTCCGGGCGCTGTTCCGCGAGGTGGGGCTGCCGGACGCCATCCGCACGGACAATGGCGCACCGTTTGCCTCCACGGGCATTCACGGCCTGGCGGCCCTGAACGTCTGGTGGATGCAACTCGGCATCGTGCATCAGCGCATTACGCCGGCGAGTCCGCAAGAGAACGGCACCCACGAGCGGATGCATCGCGAACTCAAACGAGAGACGGCCAGGCCCCCCGCCAGCAGCCTTCGCGCCCAGCAGCGCCGCTTCGACGCCTTCTGCCAGCGTTATAACGACGAGCGGCCGCACGAAGCCATCGGCGACCGCACGCCGAGCACGCTCTGGTGCCCGTCGTCGCGTCCGTACCCGGAACACCGCACGTACCCCGACTACCCGCCGCACCTGGAGATCCGCCGCGTGAGCACGGCTGGGACGTTCCGCCTGCAGTCGCGTCAGCCGTTCCTCAGCCACGCCCTCTCCGGCGAAGACATCGGCCTCGAAGAAGTCGGTGATGGCATTTGGAATATCGTCTATTACAGTACGTTGCTCGGCAAGATCGACGAACGCACCGCGCGCATTACCGGGATTCGGCCCGGCGCGTAAGGTGTAAAGGATGCTGCCGGACTCTTGTTAACGATCATCCCGTCCGTTCTCTTCCTGCAATAGGCGCAGGATAGCGAATCCAAGTCGACTTTCCACCTCGGCTGCAGAACCGCCAGTGTGGAGACCACCCGCCGCATAAGCCAGTCTCAGTTGTTGGCCTTCAGGGTAGTAGTACAGAGCCGGGGCGTCAGGGCGAAGAGTCATGAGTTGCCCAGCCTGCGTTTCTAGATAGAACTTCCTGTACCACACTCGCGTCCGTGCGTCGTCGGTGGGTTCGTCTGTGCTCCATACGGGTGTTAGCTGATGCTTGGTACAAACCGGGTACATAGGTAACACAACAAACCGGGAACATGGGTGACATTTCATTAGGCTGGGGGTCAACGGAGGTTGGTCGATGCCCTGGCTGGAGACAGCACCCATGGAACAACGCGGACGCTTCATTGATGATCACCGACTCGCGCTCTACGACATGACCGAGCTCTGCGCGCGCTACGCCGTGAGCCGGAAGACGGGTTACAAATGGCTCGCGCGGTACGACGCCGGGGGTCGGGCCGCCCTCGGGGACCGGAGTCGCGCGCCGCACCACTGTCCACACAAGATTTCGGAGGAGGTGGCGCAGTGGCTGCTGACGGCACGTCGCCGACACCCCGACTGGGGCCCGGAGAAGTTGCTGCAATGGCTTGAGCCGCGACATCCGGCCGTGGCCTGGCCGGCGATCAGTACGGCGGGCGATCTCCTGGCCCGCCACGGCCTGGTGAAGAAGCGCCGGCGCCGACGTCCGCCCCATCACCCCGGCGTCGTGCCGCCGGTCACCACCGCGCCCAACGACCTTTGGGCCACCGACTTCAAAGGCCAGTTTCGTACTGGCGATGGGATCTACTGCTATCCCCTCACGGTGACCGATCAGCACACGCGCTTCTTGCTGGCGTGCCAGGGGCTCCTCTCGACGAGGGGCACGGGCGTGCGACCGATCTTCGATCGCCTCTTCCGCGAGTACGGCCTGCCGCGGGCGATGCGGACCGACAACGGCGTCCCCTTCGCATCGACGTCGCTGCATGGCCTCACCCCGCTCAACGTGTGGTGGCTCCGCCTGGGCATTCAGCACCAGCGCATCCTGCCGGCGCACCCGCAGCAGAACGGCGCCCACGAGCGCATGCACAAAACGCTGAAGCAGGGCGCGATTCGGCCACCCCGCGCGACCCTCGCGATCCAGCAGCGCGCGTTCAACCGGTTTCGACAGGAGTACAACGACGAACGGCCACACCAATTTCTGCGCGGACGGACGCCCGGCGCGCTCTACCGCCCGTCGCCGCGCGCGTATACGGGCACGCTCCCCGCGCTCGAGTATCCCGGGCACTTCCTCGTGAAGCGGGTCACCAACGCCGGCACCATTCGGTTCAAAACCAGGCTGCTCTACCTGTCGACCGCGTTGAAGCAGCATCGCGTCGGCCTCGAGGAGGTCGATAATGGCATCTGGTCTCTCTATTTCTGCGATGTCTTACTCGGGCGGATCGATGAACGGCAGGCTCTGGTCAAAGGGCAACTGGGTGTTACCCATGTTCCCGGTTAACTCTGTTACCTATCTTCCCGGTTGCTCATTCGATAGTGGTCACTCACTAAGAGTTACGTCTTCTCGTGCGCCTTCTCGAGCCCTTGCTGTAGGTGCTCAAGGG
>JADGRD010000603.1 GCA_017881285.1 Pseudomonadota bacterium
CAGCTTGTCCTCCGCGCCTTCCCGAACTTCCGGCGCCGAGTTGAGGCCAGACAGGCGCGATTGGCAGCCAATCGGATCTTGGCTTGTTCCCAGTGCCGAACCGACGGCCCGCGGCCAGAAGCCTCAGCGATTCTCGATGTGGTGCACTTGCACCCGGAAAAGCCCCAGATGTCCTGATCCGCAGCTGGGAAAAAAAGTTTGGCCGGTGATCACTTGTGCCACTTTCGCGCATAGATGCCCTAACAGTTCTACCGGAACCGGAGAGGATCTCACCAATGACGAAATCCCTGGTATCCATGCGCGCAAGACGATTCCACATAGTTGCTCTTCCCCTTCTTCTTGGGTTTCTAGGTTGTGGGAGCTCAAGCGTCACGTCTGGCGGCGCTGGAGGGACCGGGAAGGCAGGCGCCGGAGGCTCCACCGGCCAAGGTGGAGCAATCGGCATCGGCGGCGCCACCGGCAGTGGCGGGGTTTCGGGCAGCGGTGGCGCTCCGAGCACCGGCGGCACAACGGGCCGCGGAGGTGCCACGGACAGTGGTGGCGCGCCGGGGACTGGTGGTGCAACGGGCCGCGGAGGTGTCACGGGCAGTGGTGGCGCGCCGGGGACCGGCGGTGTAACGGGCCGCGGAGGTGTCACGGGCAGTGGTGGCGGTCCGGGGACTGGCGGCGCGACAGGTCGCGGAGGTGTCACGGGCAGTGGCGGCGCGACCGGCTCGGGTGGCGGCTCGGGTGGCGCAACCGGCAGTGGCGGCGCAACTGGCACTGGCGGTGCGACCGGCACTGCCGGCGCGACCGGCACCGGCGGTCTGCTCGGCACTAACGGCGCACTGGGTAGTCAAGCTCCGGTTCAAAGCACCGGTTGCGGCACGACCTCGACGCTGACGTTTGGGAAGGACCCAAACGAGACGGGTGCTGCATGTACCAAGTCTCCAGGCGGGAATTGCTCGGGGTCGCAGCCTGGCTACGGTGCGGGCGGCTGGCTTACGATTAAGAGCAGCGACTCGGCCAATGGCCGGGGCTTCGACGTGAGGCTTCCCGACAACTACGACAACACCAAGCCCTACCCATTGTTCTTCGGGTTCCACTGGAGGGGCGGCACCGCCAACCAAGTCGACAACGGCGGAAGCAACGGGTACTGGTGGTCCTATTACGGAATCCAGAGAAAGTCGAACAACGGAGCTATCTTCGTCGCGCCCCAGGGAATCGGCAACGGCTGGTCGGATTCCAGCGACCTGACCTTCGTCGACGACATGGTCAGCCTTATCGAGAAGAATTACTGTGTCGACACGACGCGCCTCGTCTCCTCGGGGTTTAGCTGGGGCGCTGGCATGAGCTACGCCATCGCGTGTGCCCGCGCGAAGGTTTTCCATGCCGTCGTGCTCTACGAAGGAGGGGTGATCAGCGGGTGCGGCAATCCGGCAACAGACCCCATCGCCTACATGCAGATTGAAGGCCTCACGGACGGCACATTGCCTATCTCCGGTTCATATTCGATGCGCGATAAGTTCGTCACGAACAACGGTTGCACCCCCCTGGCCTCGTCACTGGACAACCCAGGGACCGCGGCCGAGCCGCCGAATCCTCCCCCCTATTTGAAAACCGGCGGCCATATCTGTACGAACTACGCCGGATGCTCGGCCGGGCATCCCCTTCGTTGGTGCGTGAGTCAGTCAGACCACCTCCCCGGTCCAATCGATGGGACCTCGGACGGATACAATTCGTGCGCGACATCTCCCGGCTGCTCGGCCTCGTGCCCTTGTACCTGGACCCCGGATGACGTGTGGTCGTGGTTAACGACGTCGGAACCCGCGGGGGCGTCATTCCAGACACCGAACGCCACCCAATGATGCCTACACGCAGTTGAGTTTCGCTAGCTCCCCCCCCATACGAAGGACAAGACGAATGCGATCAGAAGCATCGGTGCGTAACCGATACAAGGGGGTGTCGTGGGTGGAGAAGGCAGGGATGGAACGAAGGCGATGGCCAAACGTGGACGAGAGCAGCGAGCCACGACGACGAACCCACCCCCCTCGACCTGTAAGCGGGCAGACAATGCATGGTCGGAGGGCAGACCCCGGTCTTGCGGGCCCTGCGGCGGGCGCTTGGCCTACTCGAACAGCTCGATCTGGGCGGTTGGCTTGAGGCGGGTGATGCTGCGGAAGTAGGGTGGGGGCCGAGGCTCGGCAAGGGCGAGGGGCTCGGTCCACAGGTCCTGGTGGCGGAGGAAGCGCTCGATGCTCTCGGGGTCGCGGACCAAGGCGCGAAGCTTCATGCGTCCCCCGCAGTTGGGGCAGGTGTCGACGGGCAAGCCCAAGGTCAGGCGCATTAGGTCGGCCCACGGCCAGTACCGGCAGCGGGCTCCGGTGCGGGCTGGCTTGGCTGGCGGCGTGGAGTGCGCCTGCGGGGCGGATGGTGTCTCAGTAGTTGCCGGATGGGGCAGCGGCGGAACGACCAGTGGCCGCCAAGGACAGGCGGGGGCGAGCACGCCACTGTAGCGAACCAGATGCAACTTCGGTGGCGGGACCGAGGCGGCAAGACGCGCCAACAGGGAGAGCGCGTCCATCTCCAGGGCGTAGGTGCCATCGCGAAACGGGCGCTTGAGCTCCAGGCGGACGCGGTTGTCGGGCAGGAGGGTGAGTCGTTCTTTGGCCAGGGGAGGACGGAGTACGTAGCGCAGGAGGCGCTCGCGAGCGGCTTGGTCACAGGCGCCGGCAATGCTTGCGGCGTGCAAGTTGAACCCGAGTTGTTGCACGACCAGTGCGCCCATGGGCGTGGGGCCGGCGCTATCGGTGCGGGCGAGCTGCACGGCAGGACGGCAACGCAGTTCGGGACCGGCGGGTGGTAGCCCTGACACGGCTGCAGCCGCGAGTTGGGCCAGCACCGGGTCGCGCTCGGCCAGCTCGTCGTTGATCTCGAGAGCCTCGGGCAACAGACGTACCACGCCCCGGCGAGCCAGGTAGCGCAGGATGCGCACGCGCGCTACCTGTAAGACGTCGCCGACCTCGTCGGTCGCAAGCCTGGGCAAGGCGCGGAAGCTCGGCACGCCGTCGGGGCCTGGGACATAGACTCCGTCGACCAAAATCACGTGGAGGTGGGGGTTAAGTTTCATATCTGAGCTACAGCGCTGGATGACCGTCACGGCCCCTCCCCGCGCCTCGGGCACTCCTTCGGCCAGACGGCGTCGATACCACCCCATGACCGAGTCGGCGAAGATGCGCGCCACGGCGCCCATCAGGTTGCGCTCGTAGGCCAGGGCCGCACGAAGCTCGAAAGGGAGGGTGAGGACCCACTGCCGTAGCGGCACGGCAGGCAGCACGTGCGCCAGCAGATTCACGGTTCCTTGGCACATCCGCCGGCCGAGGCACGACGGACAGAACCCGCGGCTGCCGCACGAGAACGCCACGAGCAGGGGCCGCTCACAGTCCTCGCACTGCAAGTGCG
>JADGRD010000061.1 GCA_017881285.1 Pseudomonadota bacterium
CCGCCGGACGTTGAAATGGAAACCCTGAGAGGGTTTCCAAACCTTCCCGCGCTCTGGCTCCGCCGGGCGAAGCCCGGCTGCGCCTACGCGTGCCTTCGGGCGCGCGATGCGCGCCCATGTCGCTCTCGGTCGTCGCTTGGCATCCGTCCGCGGACGGCCGGAGCAGCTCCTCACGCCGGCGGTCGGGACACTTCGTTTCCCCTGCGCGCCGTCCGATCCGTGCAGGGGCTAGCACGTGGCACGTTCGGTTCTGAAGTCGTCCGGGGGAGCACAACTTCATTCGTGGATGCAAGCTCGGCGCGCGGGCGGGATAGGGACGATTCCGAGGCAGGGTCCGCCCGTGTAGAACTCGCGCACCGAGCGTCCGCGCTCGGTTACTAGCGAGTTCGGGACGGGGCCGGCGACCAGCTCGGCTGGTCGCGGGAGGCCCCAGAAGCCGAGCGTGCCATGGACGCGCGCAGCGCGGCCGTTGGCATGCGGCCGCCGAGGGGTCGTCCCCACCCCGCCCGAGGAAGCCGAGCGCCGCTCTCCCGAATGGTTCGCGAACCGATCTGCATGCAGCGGACCGCCACAGCATGCTTAACCCTTGACACCGCGCTAATCTCCTCTAAATTACGCGCCTCGCTCTGGAGCCCAAGCCATGTACGCCGTAATTCAAACCGGAGGCAAGCAATACCGCGTCGCGGAGGGAGAAACTCTGCGCGTCGAGAAGCTGCCTGCGTCCCCGGGAGACAAGCTTTCTTTCTCGCCTCTGCTTTTCGCCGATGACGGCGGAAACGTGCAAGTCGGTAAACCGGAGGTCTCCGGCATCAAGGTCGAGGCCGAGGTGTTGGATCAGGCCAAAGGCAAGAAGATCCTCATTTTCAAGTACAAACGGCGCAAGTCCTACCGGCGCAAGACCGGTCACCGCCAGCCCTACACGGCGCTCAAGATCGTTTCCATCAAGGTAGGAGCCTAGACGCCATGGCGCACAAGAAGGGTCAAGGCAGCTCGCGCAACGGCCGCGACTCGCAGGCGCAACGGCGCGGCGTGAAGCGCTTCGCGGGCGAGCAGGTTCTCGCCGGCAACATCCTGGTTCGCCAGGTCGGGACGCTGTTCCACCCGGGCAGCAACGTCGGCATGGGGCGCGATTTCACGCTCTTCGCCCTCAAGACCGGCAAGGTGAAGTACAGCCAGTCCGGCAGCCGCAAGCTGATCAGCATCGAGGCGGCCTAGCCTCGTTGCGCAGATCCTCGAGGCGTCGCGTGGCGGGCACGGCGTGGCCGTCGGCAGGCATCGGGACCTTTCGAGGGTTCGGCTGCGGGCGGGCCCCTACCCGCCGAGCTGTGCGCGGCGGCATCGCCCGCCGAGCTGTGCGCGGGCCCCTCACCCGCCGAGCTCCGCTCGGCGGCCTCTCCCCGCTTCGCGGGGCGAGGCTGGGTGCACGCGTGCGGAGCCTGCCGGCTTCGCCGGCAGCGGAGCGTCGCGGGAGGGTTTGGGAACCCTCCCAGGGTTCCCATCAAAAATGACGGCCTTCATCGATCAAGCGCGCATCAACGTGCACGGCGGGGACGGCGGCGACGGTGCCGTGGCCTGGCGCCGCGAGAAGTTCGTGCCCAAGGGCGGTCCGGCGGGTGGCGACGGCGGCGACGGCGGCAGCGTGATCCTGGAAGTAGACGAGGGGCTCTCCACCCTGCTCGACTTCCGCTATCGCCACGAGCACCGCGCCCAGGCCGGCGAGCGGGGGGGCAACAAGGACAGATACGGCAAGGGCGGCCTGGACATCGTGTTGCGCGTGCCACCCGGAACCATGGTGTACGACGACGCGGACGCGCGTTTGCTTGCCGATCTGCGCCGGCACGGCGAGCGCTGCGTGGTGGCGAAAGGGGGCCGGGGCGGGCGCGGCAACATTCACTTCGCGACCCCGACCGACCAGGCGCCCCGCCATTTCGAGCGCGGCGGCCTCGGGCAAGAGCGCGTCGTCCGGCTGGAGCTGAAGCTTCTCGCCGACGTCGGGCTGGTCGGGTTTCCCAACGTGGGCAAGTCGTCCTTCATCGCGCGCGTTTCCGCCGCGCGGCCCAAGATCGCCGACTACCCGTTCACCACCCTGGTGCCCAACCTCGGCGTGGTCAAGCTCTCCGGCGAGCGGTCGCTCGTGCTCGCGGACGTGCCCGGCCTCATCGCGGGCGCGCACCAGGGGGCCGGGCTCGGGCACCAGTTCCTGCGCCACCTCGAACGGACCCGCGTTCTCATCCACGTTCTCGAGGTGAGCCCGGTGCCGGGCCGGACGCCCTTGCGCGACTACCTGGCGCTGCGCCGGGAGCTCGAGCTCTACGACCCCGCGCTGGCCGGCCGGGCCGAGATCGTCGCCATCAATAAGATCGACCTGCCCGCGACCCGCAAGCGGCTGCCGGCGCTGGAACGGGTGTTCTCCCGCCGCGGGGGCCAGCTCCACGCCATCAGCGCGGCGACCGGCGCAGGGCTCAGCCAGGTGCTGGAAGCCGCCTTCGCCGAACTCGCAAAGGCCCGCCAGGCCGAGAAGGAAACCGCCAAGCCGCCCCGCAAGAAGGATCAAAATCGAGGCTGACCGGCGTCTTACTTGCCGCGGGCCTATCTTTGAAACTTCTGATAGGATGCGCCCTGGCATTTGCGGGGCACGCATCCGCGCGTTCCCGATCGGAATGTGCTTTTGACTACACACCGAGTCGCCTGCTATAGATCGACACCCCTTGGCATGGATTCGAGGCGGGGCCTCGAATTTCAATGCCGGGGGCGGCGGGCTACGCCGAAGACGCTACCGGATGCTCAGAAGGAGCTGTGAGATGACGACGCGACTAACTTGGTGGGTCCCGGGCTTTCTGCTGACTGCCTGCTTGTATCCGCTGTCCGCGCAAGCCGCGGGCACGGCGGCGCCGGCGATGGCTGCGCCCGCGCCGGCCCCAAGCCCAGCCCCAGCGGCTGCGCCGGCGCCGGCGCCTGGTGATAGCAGCGCTTCCGGCGTCCGGCTCAAGGCCCTCGAACGCAATGTCAACGATCTAAAGGAGCAAGTCTTCCGGACCCGCGCCCGCCTCAACCTGCTCAAGGAAACCGTGCTCGGCGGCGTCATCGGCGCATCTCGCTGCGTTATAAGACACAAGAACGAGATGGGCGCGACCTTCCGCCTGATCAAGGTCAGCTATTCCCTCGACGGCGTCCAGATCATGAACAAGGTCGACGACACCGGTCGCCTGGCGGACATGCCCGAATTCGACGTCTACAACGGCGCCATCCAGCCGGGGAACCACACCCTCTCCGTCCAGCTCGTCTACCAGGGCAGCGGCTTCGGCGTGTTCAGCTACCTCAAGGGCTACAAGTTCAAGGCCAGCTCCAGCAACACCTTTATCGCCGCGGACGGCAAGGCCACCCAGGTGACCGTGGTGGGCTACGAAAAGGGCGGCATGACCACCAACATGGAAGAGAAGCCCGCGGTCGACTTCAAGGTGAACATGCTGAGTCCCGAAGGCATCACTGCACCGGCAGCGAAGAAGTAGCTTCGTCGCGCCCGAGAACATCGATGCACGAGCCCACAGGGATCCCTTCTCGCCAGCTTTGCCTCCGGGCACGCGCCTGCGTGCAAGCGCTGGCGCTGGGCGCCGGCTTGCTGGCGTCCGCGCCCGCGCGCGCCGGCGAAGTCGAGGACGCGGGCGGCAAGCTCTCGGACCTGGAGGATCGGGTCAAGGTTATCGCGGGCGACTTCAAAACCGAGGCGGCCCCCGATCCCACCATCGCCATGCGGCGGGTGGTCGACGCCGAGATGCTCTTCAAGCTCAAGAACTACAACGAGGCGGCGACTGTCCTGCTCGATGTCGTCGAGAAGTATCCCAATGCGCAGGGCTACGACGACGCCCTCGTGCTGCTGGGCGAGTCGCTGTTCCAGGAGCGGGATTACAACTCCGCCCGACACTACTTCGCCATGGCGGCGAAGAAGGGCACCGGGTCGCGTCTGGAACAGCAGGCCCTGCAGCGACTCGTCGAGATCGGCCTGCACACCGGGGACTTCGAGAACATCGACGACTACTTGAAGCGGCTCGAAAGCGTTCCTCCCGCCGCGCTCGAGCCGTCCGTGCCCTACGTGCGCGGCAAGTACGCGTACTTCCGCGGCCGGCCCGATGAGGCCCTGGTGACGTTTGCCAGCATTCCGCCAACCAGCCCCTACTACCTGCAGTCGCTTTACTTCACGGCCACCGTTCAGGTCGGCAAAGGCGACTACGCATCGGCTCTCGCCGTCTTCGACGGCATCGCGCGCAGCAAACCGCGCAACGACGCGGACAGAGAGGTCCAGGAAATGGCCCGTCTGGCGGTCGGCCGCCTGAACTACGAGCAGGAGCAGTTCGACAATGCCCGCGAGGCGTACAGCGGCATCACCCGCAAGTCGCTGCACTTCGACGAGGCCATGAACGAGCTGGCCTGGACCTCGATCAAGGCCAAGGACTACCAGTCCGCCTATCGGGCCCTCGATCTCATGCTGCTGCAGAGCCCGGACAGTCCGCAGGCGCCCGAGCTGCGCTTGCTCATGGGCAACCTGCACGTGCGCCTGGCCAATTTCGCGCTGGCCAACGATGCCTTCGTGCAGGCCCGCGACCAGTTCGACCCCATCTACAAGCAGCTCCGCGAGACGTACGACAAGTGCCAGGCCGATCCGAAGTACTTCGAGTCGCTCATCGGCAAGGGCATGGAGAAGTTCGACATCACCGCGCTGATCCCCAAGCCCGCGATGAAATGGGTGAAGACCGATCCGGAGGTTGCGCGCGTGGTGGCCCTGACCGACGACGTCGCCGAGCTGCAGCGTGGGATCAAGGACTCCGAGCAGACGCTGTCCCGGCTGGAATTGGCCGTCAACGGGCAGCTCAAGGTCGGCATCTTCCCCGACCTCGCGGTGGTGCGCACGCGGACCTCCGAGGTGCTCAACCAGATCGTCGAGATCCGGCGGCGCTTCGTGGCCAAGATACGTTCCCTGACCGCCAGCGCGCTCGCCAGCGACGAGAAGGCCAGGCTGGAACAAATCTACGTCGAACGCGCCACCGCCGAGAAGGAGCTCGAGGGGTTGCCGCTGAGCGCGGCCGGCCTGCAGGACCGCGGCAAGCGGGCGCACGCCTCGCTCGACCGGCTCGACGCCCAGGCCTCCGAGCTCAACGTCATTGTGCAGGGCATGGACGCCGAGCTCGTCGCCATCGAGCAGTACTTCATCAAGTCGCGCTCCGACCAGAAGATCAGGCCCGAGGATCTCATCCAGCCGGTCGCGGCGCTGCGTGACGCCATCATCGAGCTGCGCGCCTCGAACGATCGGATTCGCAACAGCATCGCCGAGGCCGCGCGCGAGGCCACGGTGGCCGCGGCCACCGGCGACGCCGAACGCGGTTCCATCGGCATCCTGGTGGCCAGCATGCAGCGGGAGCGCGAGCTTTACCAGGCGGTGCGGCCACGGCTCTCCGCCTCGGCCCAGCGCGACTTCGACGCCTTCGCGAACATCCTGGCACGAGCCGACGGGGTGCAGGCGCGCCTGGCCGAGATCGACACCCGCATCGAGGCCGCGGCGCAAAAGCGCCTGGGCGAGCTCAAGCAGCAGCTACTGGCCGAGAAGGCCGATCTGATGGCGGCGAGCGCCAAGCTCGGCCGCATCATCACCGAATCGCAGGACGTGGGCAGCGGCCTCGCCCTCACCATGCTGTCCAAGGTCACCGACCGGTTCTACGAGCTCGTCGTGCAGTCCGACGTCGGCGTGGTGGACGTGGCGTGGGGCCTCAAGGACAGCCGGACCTCGACGGTTTCCAAGCTCATCAACCAGCAGAAGCTCGAGCTGAAGAACGTCGAAGAAGATTTCAAGCAACTGGTCGAGGAGGAGAAATAGGCGTGGCTTCCTCCCGAACGACTCCCGTGATTGGTTGCTCCGTGCCTCTCCCCTACGGGGAGAGGCCGCCGACGTCCGCGTCGGCGGGTGAGGGGCCGCGCCCGTCCGCAAGCCGTGGCTTCGCGCGGTTCGGCGGGTTGCGCGTGGCCATCTTCTGCCTCGTGGCCGCGCCGGGCCTGGCCCTGGCCGCGCCGGCCAAGCTGCGGCCCATGCCGCCCGCCGATCCCAAGCTGGTCGACGAGATGGCGTCGGATCTCGTCCGCTACGCCGAGGAGGTCACCGGTTTCCGCAAGGCCGCCAGCTCCATCATCAAGCGCACGTACCTGGAGAAGCTCAAATCCATCCGCGAGAAGTACGAGCCGATGATCGTCGCGAACGAGAAGGAAGAAAAAGAGCGGCGCATGGACGCCATCGCCGTGCTCGAGGGCTTCCTGCGCAAGTACCCGGCGGACAAGAAGTGGACGCCGGACGTGATGTTCCGGCTGGCCGAGCTCTATTACGAGAAAGCATCCGACGAGTTCCTCACCGCGCAAGAGAACTACCAGAAAGCGCTCGACACACCGAACGCGCCTACCACGCCGTCGCCCAAGGCCGACTATGGCCAGACCGTCGCGCTCTACCGCCGTCTGCTCAACGAGTTCCCCAACTACCGCCTGCTCGACGCGACCTACTACCTGCTCGGCTTCTGCCTGGGCGAGATGGGGCAAGATTCCGAGGCACGGCAGGCCTTGCTGGCCCTCGTCTGCGCCAACCAGTACAAGCCCCTCGACAAGCCCGAGGAACGCAAGCCCTCGACCGGCCTCTCCAAGGGCCCGCTCGTCGACTACTACAAGGACTGCACGCCGATCAAGAAGGACTCGAAGTTCCTGCCCGAGTCGTGGACCCGCGTCGGCGAAATGCACTTCGACGCGGCCGAGCTGGCCTATGCCATCTCGGCCTACAGCCGGGTGCTGGCCTTCAAGGATTCGTCCTACTACGACAAGGCCATCTACAAGCTGGCCTGGTCGTATTACCGGGACAACCGCTTCATGGACGCCATCCGCGAGTTCGACGGTCTGGTCAAGTGGGCCGACAGCAAGAAGGCCGCGGGCGACAAGTTCGGTTCCGACCTGCGGCCCGAGGCGGTGCAATACCTCGGCATCAGCTTCTCCGAGCCCGACTGGGACGGCGACACCCTGCCCGATCCCGAGACCGGCCTGCAGCGCGCGCAAGCCTTCTACCGCGGTCGCGAGGGCGATCCGCACGTCAAGGAAGTCTTCCAGCGTCTGGGCGACATCTACTTCGATTCCACGAAATACAGCGAGGCTATCGCGGTCTACAAGTACATTCTGCAGATGTGGCCGTTCTTCGCGGACGCCCCCAAGCTGCAAGAGAAGATCGTCAAGGCCTTCGAGCGCGACCGCAACCTGGAGGCGGCGGCCAAGGAGCGCGAGACGCTGGGCCGCAACTACAGCAAGGGCAGCGAGTGGTACAAGCAGAATACCAACAACCCGGAGGCGCTGGCCGCGGCCGCGCAGCTCGCCGAGGACGCCCTGCTGACCGCGGCGACCAACGTGCACGCCGCCGCGCAGGCCTGCCGGTCCAAGGCGGAGGGGAACGCCGCCAAGATGGCGGAGTGCCAGGGGACCTACCGCACGGCCGCCGAGCTCTACGAGAAGTACCTCGACGCCTATCCCAACTCGAAGCGGGCGTACGAGTTCTCGGCCTTCTACGCCGACGCGCTCTATTACGGCGGCAGGGTGGAAGCGTCGATCCCCGCCTACACCGTCGTGCGCGACTCGAACGTCGATAACAAGTACCAGAAGGACGCCGCCCTGCAGGTCATCAAGGCCCTCGAGGAGATCATCGAGAAGCTCAAGCAGGAAAAGCGTATCGAGGACCCGCCCATTCCGGACGAGAAGAACACCAAGCCGCCGGTCACCGCGCTGCCCATGCACGACATGTACAAAAAATACATGGACGCGCTCGACTGGTACGTGGCCAATCTGCCCGACGACCGCGTGCCCGACTTGCGCTACGCCTCGGCCGTGCTCATGCTCAAGCACCGGATGTGGCCCGAGGCGCGCGCCAGCCTGGGCGAGATCTCCGATGCCTACTGCGGCACCAAGCCCGAGGTCGGTTTCAAGGCGTACGACGCCGTCCTGACCACCTACTTCATCGACTTCAACATCGAGGACGAGGAGGCCAAGGACTGCGCTCTCGGTCGCTTGCTGACCGTGGTCGAGAAGTTCGCCGGCTCGCCGTGCAGCAAGGCGCCGCAGGCCAAGCCCTACCTCTCGCGCATCCAGGACATCAGAGCCTCGGTCAAGACCACGGTCATCAAGAAGCGCCTCGATATCGCCCTCGAGAACGAAGAGAAGGGCACCGACAAGCAACTCGTGCAGTGCCAGGACGGCGCCGGCGGCATCGCGGTGGTCACCGGCACGGCCGTGAGGCCGACCGCCGCAGGCGTGGCGGGCAAGCCCGCGGCGGGCGAAAAGGCGCGCAGCAAGACGGGCACGGATCTCGACGAGGGCCTGGCGCTCGATCTGCTCGATCTCATCGCCGCCAACCCCAAGGATCAGGACGCGGCCAGCAATCTCAACAACGCCTGCGTCATCTACGAAAAGATCTTCAAGTACGGCGAGGCCACCAAGTGCTACGAGCGCCTGGCGCGCGATTACCCGGAGACGCCGCTGGCCAAGGACGCGGTGTGGAACGCGGCCCGCAACCAGTACCGCTTCTTCGAATTCGAGAAGGCCGTCGGCGGCTACCTCAAGGTCGCCACCGATCCCAAGTTCGCCAAATACGAGCACCGCAAGGAGGCGCTCGGCATCGCGGCGCAGTTGCTCGACAACGATCAGCAGTACCCGCGCGCGGCCGAGCTCTACAAGAAGTACGCGGGCGACATCGCCGACAAGCCCGCCGATTCGGCCCAGGCCTATGCCTTCGCCTGCACGGCCATCGAGAAGACGAAAGACACCGCCAAGCAGACCCAGTGCCTGCGCGACCTCATCAAGAAGTACGGCAAGCAACCGGCCGCCGGCGAGTACGTGGTCAAGGCCTACCTGCAGCTCGCCACCCTGGCCGAGCAGAGCAAAGACCGCAAGGGCGTGCTCGCGGCCTACAAGCAGGTGCGCGACGAGTTCATCGCGCGCAAGCTGCCGTCCGCGACGCCCGCCGCCGCCGCCGCGGCCAAGGCCGACTACCTCATCCTCGAGGACAAGTTCAAGGCCTTCCAGGCCAAGACCTTGAAATTCACCAGCGACCCCAAGCAGGTGCGCAAGGTGTTCGACAGCTTCACCACCGAGGCCAAGGACCTGCAGGAAGAGTACGCCAAGATCTGGGAGTACAAGGACGCGAACTGGACGCTGGCCTCGTTCCTTCGCCGCGGCGACATCTTCTACGAATTCGCGCAGAAGCTGGTCAAGGCGGCGGATAACCCGCCGGAGGAGATCAAGCGCCTGTCCAAGAAGGCGTGCAAGGTCGACCCCAACCTGTGCAACGTGGCCGAGACCGAGTACAAGGACGCCATCTACCAGTTCGTCACGCCCGTCGAGGACGAGGCCAAGAAGCAGTGGAAGGCCACGCTGGAGCGCGCCTCGGATCTGGGCGTGACCAACGAGTACGTGAAGAAGGCGCGGGAGAACCTCTCGAAGTACCTGCCCGACGAGTTCCCCTTCATCAAGGACGAGCGCATCGGAGTGGAGAACCCATGACGATGATGGCGATGAAACGGCTCTCGTGTCTGGCGATGCTTCTCGCCAGCACCGTCCTCTGGGCGACGCCGTCGCTGGCCGCCGACGCCCCCGCCGCGCGCAAGCGTCGCGAGCCGCCGCCCGCCGTGATTCCGAGCGAGGAGGTCGCCGCCGCGCAGCGGATGTACGACCAGCACAATTACCAAAATGCGGTGATCCAGGCCAAGATCGCGCTCAACAAGAACGAGCGCTTCACGCCGGCCATGCTGGTCATGGCGCGGGCCTACTTCAAGATGGGCAAGAACGAGTGGGTGAAGACCCTGGGCGACATGATGAAGAACGCGGGCGCCAGCGAGGCCGAGCGTTCGGACATCTACCAGATGCTGGCCTTCATGGAGGTCGACAAGAAGAACACCCCCGGCGCCATCGAGCTCTTCCGCAAGGCGGCCGAGGCGCGGCCCGACAACTCCATTCTGTGGAACAACCTCGGCGCGCAGTACCTGGTGGTCAAGAACTACCGCGAGGCGACCCCGGTGCTCGAACGCTCCGTCCAGCTTCAGCCCACCTTCACCAAGGCGCACATGAACCTGGGCAGCGCCTACCGCGGCAGCAAGCAATTCGAGCGCGCCCTGGCCGAATACAAGCAGGCGCTGGCCATCTTCCCCCGCTACGCCGACGTGGTCTTCAACCTCGGTATCCTCTACCTCGACGCGGACAAGATGCCGAACATGGATGCGACCGCGAAGCTCAACACCGCCATCACCTACCTCGACCAGTACAAGAAGATGGTGGCCGGCGCGGGCCAGGCGGTGCCGCCCGAGGCCGACGCCTACATCAAGGAGGCCCAGGACGGGATCCTCAAGGAACAGAAGCGCATCGAGCGCCAGAAGAAACAGGAAGAGCGCGACCGCCAGCGCGCGACCAAGAAGGCCGCCGACGACGCCAAGAAGGCGGCCGCTCCGGGGGCCGCACCAACCCCGGGCGTGGTGCCCACGCCGGCCCCGGCCACCGTGCCCGGCCCGGCCCCGGGCTACCCGCAGGCGCCCGCCTACCCGCCCGCGCCGGGCTACCCCCCGCCGGATTACCCGGTCGCGCCCCGGCAGCCCGCCCCAGCCCCGAGGCAGCCATGAGGATTCCTATCGCTTGCCGCCGTCTGTTCTTCGTCGCCATGACCGGACTGCTCGCCGCACTGCTGCTGGCGCCCACGGCCTGGTCCGCACAGGCCAAGAAGAAGCCGACGGCTGCGCCTGCGGTCGCCAGGCCCGAGTCCAAGGCGGAAGCCGACGCCGCCACGCCGGCCGCCAATGCCGACAAGGATGAGCCCAAGGTCAAGATCGAGCGCGGGGCAGGGGGCAGGAAGGTCTACAAGATCGAGGGCGAGATCGTGATCGAGGGCAAGATTCAGAAACCCGAAGCCTTCTATGTCCTGCAGAAATCCAGCATCAACTACGACTGGCACGAGCTGAAACAAGAGTTCGTGCCGAAGATCCTGGAGAGCGTGACGAAGTCACCATTTTGATCTAGGTGGACAAACCAAGAGGGAACGATTCCATGGCGACCCAGACACCAGCCTCGGCATCGAAAGCGAGCGGCCCCTCTGCCGTAAAGACTCGCATCATGCGCATCGGGATCGTCCAGGGCGGACG
>JADGRD010000062.1 GCA_017881285.1 Pseudomonadota bacterium
GGATAGCGGGCAAATACGTGAGTGACAGCCTGGTGGTCGACGGCGTGGTCACGGATGTGAGTGCCGACGGGCTCTTCTTTTGTTCGGACTATCTCGACAACACGGGCGAATCCGCCCGCTTGTGGCTGGACATACCCTGGCGGAACCGCCCGCTCGAGCTGCGCGGCGAGGTGCGTTGGGTGAACGACACGCCGAACACCGGCGGCATGGGCATCAGGTTCATCGACGTCAGCCTGGAAGATCGCATGGTTCTCTCGTCGCTCGGGCTCTACGAGCTGGCCGACGGGGCGGCTTCCGCCCCGACCGGCGAGGCGTAGCAATCCGCGGTCCCGCGCGGAAGGGGCGAGACTCGGCCCCTGGGTCGGGGGTAGAGTTCCCGTCTAGGGGACACGCATGAAGAGTCCAGTCACCGTCAGCATCGGCGGCCACCGCTACACCCTGCGCAGCGATGAGGACGAGCGCATGGTGCGCGAAATGGCCGCCCACGTCGACCAGCACCTGCGCGACCTGCAGAAACAGACGCGCGCCGCCGACACGCAGTCGCTCGCCATCCTCACCGCCCTGCAGATCACCGAGGAGCTGTGGAAGGAGCGTCGTATGCAAGCCGAGCTGAAGAAGCGGGTGCGCGACCGTGGACGGGCGCTGCTGCAGTTCATCGAGCGCGAGGGGAGGGTGTAGAGCAGGCCATCTCTAACTTGACGATCCGCCGTCGGTGTGGTGGCTATAGGGGGTGGCCCGTTCCCTGGTTCCCAGGCGCAAGAAGCGCCTGCCGCAGCAAGTACGCAGTTCGCTCGGACTGGGCACGCTGCTGGTCGCGCTGACCGGGGTCAACGTGTACTACTTCTTTCTGCGCCACGACACCTCGGTGCAGAGCCTGATGCGGCCGGCGTCGACTAGCCGCTCGCTGGCCGACGGCAAGAAGGAGGCGCTGGCCGAGTCGATTCCACCGTCGCTGCTCGGCGCCGCCTACAAGGAGAAGAAGCTGCCGGAGAAGTCGGCGTTCCCGCCGCCCGCGAATCTCGGGTTCGACGATGGTTCGGTACTCGGTCAATTCGGCCCGTCGGAGGCGCTGAGCACCGTGCTCGCGCGCGAGGGCTTCGGCAGCGCCACCGGCAGCGTCACCGCGGCGCTGGCTAAGCTGGTCGATCCCAAGCTCATCCGCGCCGGCGAAAGGTACCAGGTGGATCGCGACGACGAGGGCACGCCGGAGCGTTTCGAGTACGTGCCCACGCCGGTGCTGCGCTACCTGGTCACGCGCAATGCCGACGGCTCCTGGCAGGCGTCCAAGCAGGAGAAGCCGCTACAAATCAAGACCGCGCAGGCCTATGGCACGGTCGAGTCGTCGCTCTACGAATCGGTAGCCAAGGCGGGCGAGGCGGGCGCGCTGGTCAGCCTCATCGTCGATATGTACGCCTGGGACATCAACTTCTACACCGACACACGCCCTGGCGACACCTGGAAGGTCATGGTCGAGAAGCAGTACCTGGGCGACCAGTTCTACAAGTACGGCAAGCTGCTGGCGGCCGAGTACAGCAACAAGAACGGTGTCTTCCGCGGCTTCTACTGGAACCCGACTGGGCAGCGCGGGCAGGGCCGCTACTACGACGACAAGGCGCAGGCCCTGGCCAAGAGTATGCTCAAGACGCCGCTGCGCTTCGTGCGCGTCAGCTCGAAGTTCGACCCCAAGCGCTTTCATCCCATCCTGCACACCATCAGGGCCCATCTGGGCGTGGACTACGCGGCGCCCATCGGTACGCCGGTGTGGGCGCCGACGGCCGGCAAGGTCGTGCAGGCCGAGATGATGCATGGTTCGGGCAACACCATCGTGCTCTCGCACCCGAACGGCCTGCAGACCCGCTACTACCACCTCTCGCGCTTTGCCAGGGGGCTCAAGGTCGGCAAGCCGGTGGCGCAGAAGGAAGTCATCGGCTTCGTCGGCACCACCGGGCTGTCGACCGGCCCGCACTTGCACTTCAGCATGATCAAGAACGGCAAGTACATCGATCCGGCTTCGCAGGGCGTGCAGCGCGATCCCGGGCCGGCCAACCGCACGGCCTACTTGCAGGCGATCAAGCCCCGGGTGGCCACTCTCAAGGCGCTGCCACCCGTCGTCGCGAAGAACGAGTGACGGGCGGAACTAGGCCTTGTCCTTGTCGTGCTGCTCGTCGTCGTCGAAAGCGCCAAGCTCGCGCAGGACCTCTTCGTCGGGAAGTGTGGGCGGTTCGGGGACGGACGATTCGGTTGCCTTTCGCTCCTGTTCGCGGCGGCGGCGGTAGAAAAGCACCTCCTCGGCCAGGCCGAGCACGATGTAGGCCAGCACCAGCAGCAGGAAGATGAAGGCCTTGGCGAATCCGGCCATCACCCAGGTCGCGCACGCGCCGGCGACTAGGAGGATCACGCCGGCGGTCTTGAGGCTGAAGCGCAGTTCTTTGAAGGAACGGAAGCGGACGCGGGAGACCATCAGGTAGGACAGCACGAGCACCACGACCGCCGTCGAGGTTTCGCTGATCAGTCTGTACTCGCCGGCGTTGTGGCTGACGATGACCATGAACACCAGCAAGCCCGCGGCGGGCGGGATGGACAGGCCCAGGGTGAATTTGCTGGCCTTCTTCTGGCCCGACATCGCATCGCGGCGAGAAAGCACGTTGAAGCGGGCCAAGCGCATCGCGCCCGCGCACACGAACAACCCGGCGATGAGCATGCCGGTGTATCCGAAATCGGTGAGACCCCACTTGAACATCAGCAAGGCGGGGGCGGCGCCGAAGGTGATGACGTCGGCCAGCGAATCCAGATCGCGGCCGAGGTCGGTCTGCGTCTTCGTCAGACGGGCGACGCGGCCGTCGAAGGTATCGAAGAACAGGCCGAAACAGATGGCCAGCGCGGCCAGATAGAGGTTTTCCTCGGCGCGGCCCGAGGCGCAGAGGGCGAGCGATGCGAACCCACACAGAACGGACGAAAGTGTGAAGAGGTTCGGAAGTACGTAGTAGGTCTTCCGGAAATCCACGGCAAGAGGATACCATGGCCGGGTGTCTTTCTTGCGAGCCCTTGCCACGGTTCTGTTCATCGCGGTCGTCACCGCTCTGGGGAGCGTCTGGGGGCTGGTGCTGCGCCTGCGGGATCCGAGCGGCGGCCGCGTGCTCGATCTGGCCCGCGCCTGGTCGGGCTGGGTCACCTCGTTCGCCGGCGTGAAGATCGTGGTCGAGAACCGCGCGAACCTGGTCGACGACCAGCCTTACGTGTTCGTGGCCAACCACGCCTCGTCGCTCGACATCTGGGCGATGTTCCTGGTGCTTCCCCGCCGCATTCGCATGCTCGCGAAAAAGCAGCTCGCGCGCATTCCGCTCTTCGGGTGGGGGATGTGGGCCGGCCGCTTCATCTTCATCGACCGCCAGAATGCGGTCGCCGCCCGGCGGAGCATCGACGAGGCCGGCCGGCGCATTCACGACGGCGAGTCGGTGCTCATCTTTCCCGAGGGCACCCGGACCCGTGACGGCACGCTGGGGCCGTTCAAGAAGGGAGGTTTCCACCTGGCCGTGAAGGCCGGCGTGCCCATCGTGCCGGTGGCGCTGCGGGGAACGCGGGAGCTGATGCCGCGCGGAAGCTTCCTTCTGCGCAGTGGAACCGTCACGGCGGTGGTTGGCGAACCCATCCCGACCCAGGGCCTCGGCGAGGAGGAGCGGGCCAACCTCAACGAGCGCGTGCGCTCCGTGGTCGAAACCATGCTCGCTGAGAAATAGCCGGCCTTCCCCTCTCTGTGACCTCCTCCCCCTCTGCGCCCTCTGTCGGCCCCCTAGTAGATGACCCTCACCAACGTGAGCCCACAAGGGGGCGCCGTCACCCCGGCTTGCGTGCGGTCGCCGCTGGTGAGCAGGGCTTGCACCTGGTCGGGGGTCATCTTGCCCTTGCCCGCCGCTACCAGGGTGCCGGCCAGGATGCGGACCATGTTGCGCAGGAACGCCGTCCCTTCGATCTCGAAGGAGAGCAGCGTGCCTTCGCGGCGCACCTCGAAGCGGCGAATGATGCGCACCGTGTTCTTGCGGTCGCAGTCCGACGAGCGGAAGGCACGGAAGTCGTGCTCGCCGAGCAGCAGGGCGGCGGCCGCGCGCATCGCTTGCGTGTCGAGGACATCGTAGACGTGCCACGAGCGCCGCGCGTGGCGGGGCGAGCGCACGGGGTGGTTCCATACCTGGTAGCGGTAGATCTTGCCGCGGGCGTCGTGTCGCGCGCTCCAGCCGGCCGGCATGTCGGCGACGTCGAGGACCGCGATCTCCGGCGGCAGGTGGGTGTTGAGGCCGCGCAGGAATCCCAGGTTCGGGATGCGCGACACGATCTCGACGCTCGCCACCTGGCCCTCGGCGTGTACGCCCGCATCGGTGCGGCCGGCTCCTCGCACGAGAATCGCCTGGCCGGTCATGGCGCGGAAGGCTGCTTCCAGGCACCCCTGCACCGTGCGCTGTCCGTCCTGGCGTTGCCACCCGGCGAAGTCCGTGCCGTCGTACTCGACCAGCAGGCGGAGCGTGCGCGGGGCCGGGGGCGCGTCCACCGTCGGCACCGTCGCTAAAACTCGAACATCAGGCCGGCGAACCACGTGTTGTCACCCACGTGGAGCTTGTTGCTGCTGCCCAGCCCCGAGCTCTGGATGGTGTCGAGCTCGAAGAAGGCGTAGCTGTGGTTGACTCCGGCATCCGCGTCGAAGCCGCGCGCGGCGCTGGGATCGAGCCAATCGAGCTGGAGCGAGATGCCGACCGCGGCCTGCCAGCCGGCGGTTCCGCCCTTGCCTTTGCCGCCCCCGGCGTAGGGTGTGTTGCCATTGCCGTCGGTGACGTTCCAGAAGGTGTAGTTGAGGCCGACCTTTCCATAGGGTACCAGCGGTATCTTCCACTCCTCGGCCAGCACGTCGAAGCGATACACCACGAGCGCCGCCAGCGGGATGAGGCGCAGGCTGGTGTTGTCACCCGAGGGATCGCAATTGGTCGGGGTGAGCGAGCTGAGATAGCAGGCGTTCGCGTTTTCCTTGTAGTAGCCGACCACGCCGCCCAGGGCGAGCGTGCCGAAGACCTGCAAGACCTCCCAGTCGAGCTCCAGTTGCCACATCGGCCGCTTTTGGCCGCCGAACATGAACGATTGCGGTTTGGTGCCCTTGCTGAACTCGGAATCGATGGCCGGGGTGTAAAGCGCGAAGCGCGCCTCGATGGCGAATTCCCGGGGCGTGCCCTTCCACTCCTCCTTTGCGTGGTCCTCGATGATGCTGTCGTCGTGATAGACGGCCTGGGCGCGCGCCTGGCCCGCGCACAATGCGGACGTGACGAACACGACTGCCAGCGGCCCGGCGCCCGGCCCGCGTCCTTTGCGCCGCCGCCACCAGAGCAGCCCGAACGCGGCGAGCCCGGCCAAGGCGAGCAGTCCCGGGCTGCGCATGCCCTTGGCCAGGGCGCAGTATCCGCCCTGCGCCGCCCCGCCGCTGGTTTTGTACTCGGTGTAGAAGTCGACGGTGGGGACGGGAGTGCCATCGACCAAGTTGGAAATGACGCTGGCGTTGCCGTACTTGTCGATGGCCGCCACGCCGACACCGTAGTCAATGCCATTTTGCAACTTCCAGATGCGGTGGCTGGTCTCGGTCGACGGCCGCAGGTCCGAGCAGAGAAAGGCCGGGTCGAGACCCAGGATGCCCGTCGACGATGAAGCCGGCGCGATGTTTGGGCAGATGCCGTTTGTGCCCGACGAGGTCATGTACGCGGGGTCGCCGAAGGTCCCGCTCTTGAAGACCGGGAGGTCCGCACCGCGGACGCAGAAGATCTGTGTCCCCATGAAGGTCGGGTTGGCGGACGGGTTGAGCCCGGTCGGCCAATCCCAGCGAACCGTCAGGGCCTCGTTGCCGCCTTGTACTCTGATATTCGTCGGTGCGAACGAGACCTGGCCGACCAGATTCACGTTGAACGACAGGTTCGTGAGGTCGGGGGTTTGTAGCGCAGTGGTCTGCACCCAGATGTAGATGGTCGCGGTGAGGGGAGCGGCGGTTTCACATTTCGCGGTGGAGTTGCAGGCGGCAGCCGAGGTGCAAACGGACTGGGTTGTCGAGTTGAAAAGCCACGCGGCCGGGATAGGGCTGCTCTTCCAAACGGTGGGGTTCACGATAGCCGTTATGCCACCCTCGATGCCCGCCGCCTGGTTGCCCGGCTCGATGAGGTTCAGACAGGACGTCGGAGCCAAGACGTTGTTGGGGTCGAGACAGTTGACGGCGTTGCCACCGGCGAAGATAGCCGCTCTGCCGCTGCTGAGCAGGTTCTGGGTGAGCAACGCTGCCACTTTCGTCGACGTGTTCGAGGCTGACTGGATGGCGATCACGAAGTAGCCGCTCCAGTTCGTGGTGTCGCCGACGCATTCGCAGCGGGCCCGGTTGAAGAAGAACTGCTGCTCCGTGGAGTTCATCTGGACCCACTGCTTCTGGTCCTTGTTGTACGACTCGAGGAAGAACGTGAAATCCGAGGTGGCCAGCGCGGCAGCGGAGCTGATCGTGCCGCCGGTGCCGCTCTGTGCGGCGGCGCCGCGGGGGGCGAAGAGCACGAGCGCTCCCAGGAGGCAGGCAAGGACCGATTTAGAGAGGGAATAAGGCATGGGCCTCCTCGCCATCTTGCAATGCGGATGCCGCTTCTTGATCGCAGCCATCCCCTTGTTCTCCCAGCGAAAATTGTCTCTGTATGGGTGGCTGCTGCCGGGATACTGATCGCGTGGCATGGGGAATCCGGGTCCTTCGCCAAGTTGGCAAATCACCTTGCCATCCTAGCACCGTTACCCCGCCAGACCGATGTGGCTGCTCTCTCTCCGCAGGCGGGCGACGGTGTCGGCGGGGATCTCGACATCGCCGTAGCGCGCCGAGGTGTAGGCCTGGGTCAGATCTTCGAAGATCGTGGCGCCCTCGAGCGGTGACTGTCGCACCCGGGCCAGGTACTCGTGGGGAGTTTCCCAGGGCAGGCGCGGCAGCCCCTCGGCTGCCAGGCGCGCGACGGTGGTCTGGTAGATGCGGTAGACGGGCGCGGCGCCGCGCGGGTGGGCGCCCGCGGCTTCGCGGCGCTTGCGCCAGCGCAGTAGGCGCTTGCGCTGGCTCCAGAGGGCGATGGCGAGCACGCAGATCCCGGTGAACCCCAGGGCCTGCTTCCGCGTCAGGTGCGTGGGTCCGCGGCCAGGGAGGTACCCCCGGCTGTGAAATCCGAGTTTCTGCCCCAGCCGCTGCGCGAGGATGAGCTGTTGGCTGGCACTGTATTCCACGACCCAGCGGCCCCAGAAGAGCTCGGCGGAATCGAGCAGCTGGCGCAGGCTGCTCATGCGCGCGGGGCGGCGCATGGGGGGCGTCGCGTCCACCCGCACCCATCCCTCGTTGCCCAGGTACGCCTCGACCCACGAGTGCGCCCGGTTTTCCCTGACGGTAATCGCCCCGCGCATGCGGTTCCACTCGCCGCCCAGGAAGCCGTTCACGTAGCGGGTGGGCACCCCGGCCAACCGCAACAGAATAGCCGCCGCGGAGGCGAAGTACTCGCAGTGGCCGGCGCTCTGCACGAAGAGGAAATCCTCCAGCGGGTCGGCGATGCGTTCGTCGCGCTTGAGGTTGGTGGTGTACCCGTGCGTGCGCCGCAGCCAGGCAACGACGGCTACGACCTTGGCCGCTCCCGTGTCCTTGCCCGCGGTGATCGTCCGGGCCAGCGGCTTGACGTTCGCGGCCAGCGATTCCGGCACGCGCAGGTAGTTGTCGAGTGCCCCCTGCGGTAGCTGCTCCTGGGAGAGGTAGACACCATCGGGGCGGGCGCCTCTGGCGTCGCGCGAGTAGACGCGGTAGCGCGCGCCCATGAACTCCGTCATGGCCTGGCGGCGTTCGTAGGGGTTGGCGGGGTTGACCCGGAACATGCGCAGCGACACCTCGTCCGACCAGCGCGCTTCGAGGTCGACGGCGGTGAAGCTGCCCGTGGCCGGCGGCGGCATCTCGAACAGCACCGGGCGATCGAGCGCGAAGGCCACGGGGTGCGACAGCGCGACGATCTCCAGATCCTGTTCCATGGCGCCCTGCACGGCCGTCCGGCGTGCCTTCGGAGCGTGAATCTGGAACGGGTCGGACACGAGATAGGTCCGGCTCAAATCCCGCAGGGACGCGGACGCGGTCAGCTGGGTGCGCGCCTTGTCCTCGCGCGAGCGGATCCACTGCGCGTTGTCGTAGGTGTCGTAGACCGTGCCCCGCCAGTAGAGCGCCGAGATCACGTTTTCCCGCGCGCTCTCGTTGGTCAGCGCCGCGATGGCGGGGACCTGCGCGCGCAGGACCACGGTCTGGTTGTCGGTCGAAATCGTTCCCTGCATGCCGAGCTTCACCTCGTCGGTGAAGCCGGCGATCCCGACCGGCCGCCGCACGCCGCCCAGGATGAAGCCGAGGCCCACGCGCGGTACCATGGCGAACACGAACGTCGAGCCCAGCATCACGACCAGAGCGACCGCCCCGGTGGTGGCAAAGAACGACAGACCCACGACACGGCGGGAGTTGAGCACGCGGGTGGCGGTCACCTGCTCGGCGCGCGATTCGCTGGCGTGGTGGACGATGTAGTTTTCCTCGATCTCGCGGCGCAAGTGGAAGAGCACCAGGGTCCAGGTCGCCAGCAAGACATAGACACCGAAGCCGACGATGAAGACCACGCTCACCGCCAGCCAGGCGCCGGCGAGCATGACGAGGAACGAGAGCACGAACACTTGCAGATAGTCGCGGTTGCCACGGCGCTGGCAGAGCTTGAGCACGAGGAGGAAGAGCACGAAATCCAGGAAGGGCAAGAGGTCCACGTCGGGGAAGCTGCGCGCGACCTGGAAGACGGCGAACGCGAGGAAGATCAGGGTGACGACGTTGAAGGCGATGGCGGCGCGATCGAACCAACCGCCGATGCGGGTTTCCGGATCGGCGAACCAGGACAAGACGAAGGCCAGTGCCACGAGCACCAGGGTCAAAGGTGGCAGCACGGCCGCGGTCGCGAGGGTGAAGAGGGCGGTGCCCGCGAGCAGGAACGTCGCGAGCTTGTGCACCAGGCGGAACCTCACGCGCTCCTCCGGGTGGTCTTCGCCGTCGCCACCTCGAGGCGAGGGCGGCCCGGTGCCGGGGTCACCGTCAGCAGGGTCGATCCTTGCCCGGCCCCCAGGGGCGGCTCGCCCTCGCCGGACGCGGCACCGTCGACCAGGGCCAGGCAGCGCAAGATGTTGCCCGCCTGCACGGGGCTGGTGGCCGGCGGCACGAATGACCCGCCCGCCACCAGGCCGACGCGAAAAGCGCGGTGGAGCAACACCAGCGCCAGCGAGGCGGCATAGGAAACGGCGGTCTCGAACGTCTCGGCGGTCTGGTCTTTGCCGCCGGTTTCCAGGACGACCACGATATTCCGCCCGGTCTCTTCCTCGAACTCGCGCACGAAGGGCCGGCCCCGGCGCGCGGTCGTCCGCCAGTGGATGTCGCGTGGATCGTCGCCTGGTCGCAGCTCACGCAGGCCGTGAAAATCACCGCTGCGCGCCCGGGCGGGACTCTGTTTCTCACCGAGCTGGGCGAGGCCGCCCAGCAGGGCTGGGTCGGTAACCGGGATCAGTGCGGGGTAGGCGAGCAGGTCGGCCGGCTCCTCCACGTCGATCGAGCGGCGTAGGAGCCCGAAGGGAAAGCGGGTGGAGACGCGCAGGCCGGTCAAGCGATGGATTCCCCGGCGTGCAAGAATGCGCCGGTAGGACGTTTCCTGCTGGCGGCCGGCGGGGATCTTGAGAAAGAAGCAGCGCCGGTCGACCGGCTTGCGGTCGGCGGCGAGATCCTCGACTTCGAGAGAAAAGGTGGCGATCTTGGTCTTGTGGTTGCGCACCGAGATGCCCATCAGGAAGGGGCTGCCGGCGTGGATGGCGGCCGGCAGGTGCCGGTGGACCTCCAGGCGGCGCATGGCGGCCTCGGAGAGGACCCCATTGGCCACCAGCAGGCAAAGCAGCATGCCGAACATGAGGAAGAGCAGGTTGATGCCGCCGTTGACCGCGGCGAAGCCGAGCAGCAGCGTGGCGCCGATGAACCACTTGCCCTCGCGGGTCAGCTTGAACTTGCGCGGCGGCCGGAACCAGCGACGAAAGCGCGCGCGTACGTCCGGCACGACGGCTCCGCTTAGCCGGGAATCGGCACCCGGCCCATGATATCGGTCACGATGCGCTCGGCCTCTTCGCGGGCGCGGCCCGTGGAATCGAGCTGGTTGGCGAGCACCACTCGGTGGGCGAGGGCGGGCAGGGCGAGGTTCTTGAGGTCATCGGGCAGCACGTAGCCGCGGCCGGCGGCCAGGGCTGAGGCGCGCGCGAGATTGCGCCAGGAGAGCTCGCCACGCGGCGAAATGCCGAGCGCCAGGAAGGGCGAGCGCCGCGTTTCTTGCGCGACCTCGACGATGTAGCCGGCCAGCTCGGGCGAGAGCCTGACCTGCGCCGCCGCCTCTTGCAGCGCCACGATCTCGCCGAGCGAGACGACCGTGTCGATCTTGGCGAGCGCCTCCTCGGTCAGCGACGGCGCCTCGAGGAGGAGCGACTGTTCGACGTCGGGCGACGGGTAGTCGAGCCGGATGCGGAGGGCGAAGCGGTCCATCTGCGATTCGGGCAGAGGATACGTGCCGTAGTGCTCTTCGGGATTCTGCGTGGCCACGACCAGAAAAGGCTGCCCCAGGGCGTGGCTGACCCCGTCGACCGTGACCTGGCCGTCGTTCATCGCCTCGAGCAGGGCGCTCTGCGTGCGCGGCGTGGTGCGGTTGATCTCGTCGGCCAGCACGACGTTGGCGAAGAGCGGTCCGGGCTTGAATTCGAACTTGCCCGTGGCGCTAGCGAGCACGGAAACCCCGACGATGTCCGAGGGCAAAAGGTCGCTGGTGAACTGGATGCGGTGAAAGGCGCCGCCGATGGACGCGGCCAGGGCGCGCGCCAGGGTGGTCTTGCCCACGCCGGGCACGTCCTCGACCAGGAGGTGCCCGCGCGCCAGCAGGGCCAGCACGCAATTGCGAATCGCCCCAGCCTTGCCCCGGATGACGAGCGCGACATTGCGCTCCAGCCGGTCAATGGTCTCGGCCACGCTCTTGACTTCTTCGGCCGCCATCAGCCGGCTCATCGGCTCAATGATACAACGTCAGGCGGCATCGTGCCGGAGGTTTTGGTGG
>JADGRD010000604.1 GCA_017881285.1 Pseudomonadota bacterium
GAAGGTCACGTGCGCCTCGCCCGTGCGCTTGTCGAGAGTGCCCCGGTGGCGCTCGACCAGCCCCGAGCTTTCCAGCTCGCTCACCGTTGCGGTGAACGCCGGTTCGTCGAGGTCGATGTGTCCCTCCGTCCAGTCCTTGATCTTGCGCATGATCTCCGGGCCGTCGCTTTCGCCGGTGATGAGCACGCGCAGCAAGGCGGCTTGCGGAGTGACGGATTCGGCCTGGTTCATGGTGGACGCGGTCCCGGGCTATCGTTTCTTGTCGCCCTCGTCGTCGTTGTTGGTCGATTGGCGGCGGAGTACTTCGAAGGTGAGCGAGCTTTCGATGGACGAGTGTACCGGCACCGTGACGTCGTCCGCGAGGGCCTCCCGCGGCGCGCCCGGCGCCGCCGCGGCCTTGGGTTCGTTCTCCGGGCCCACGGGCTCGTCATTGGCGATCTCCCGGGTCCGTTCCGACCGCTGCGATTGCATGACGAAAGGAACGCCATCAGCGGCCACGGGCACGCGTAGTGTCTTCTTCATCGTCATGGCCTTGCCTGAAATTGCCTCGCTCGAACCTCTGACACCTCTAGTGTACTACGTCTTTCCAGCCGGCGTCGCCATTCCGAACGGGAGCATGCGAATTCCAGCGCACTCGGCGCGTGCAAGCCGCGCGCGGAGCGGGTATGAAAGCCGCCATGAGCGACAACGACCAGGCGAGCGGTAAACCGGAGGACTTCGCCTCCATGCTGGCGGAGTTCGAAGGCCGCCAGAGCCGCGGGGCGCGTGCCGAGGCGCAGGTGGGGGACACGGTGCGCGGGCGGGTGGCCATGATCGGGCAGGAATCGGCGGTGGTGGAGATCGCCGGCGGCGCCATCGAGGGCATGATCGAGCTCGACCAGTTGCGCGACGGCGACGGGAACCTCAGTGTAAAGGTGGGCGACGAGATCGACGCACGCGTGGTCGAGAACATGGGCAAGCAAGGCTGCGTGGTCTTGCGGCGCGCGATGGCACGGGGGCCGGAGGCCAAGGCGGAGCTGGCTCAGGCGGCGCAGCTCGGTCTGGCCGTGGAAGGCACCGTGACGGCCGTCAACAAGGGCGGGGTCGAGGTCACGATCGCCGGGGTGCGCGGCTTCTGTCCCATCTCGCAGCTCGAGGCGCGGCACGTGGCGGATGCCGGCGAGTACGTGGGCCGCAAGTTCCAGTTCCGCGTCACGCGCTACGACGTCGACCGCCGTGGCGTCAATCTGGTGGTCTCGCGGCGGGCGCTGCTCGAGGAAGAGGCGCGCGGGCGCGCCGAGAAGGTGCGCGCCAAGCTGGTGCCGGGCGCGGTCCTGTCCGGCGTGGTGGTGAGCATCAAGGATTTCGGCGCGTTCGTCGACCTCGGCGGGATCGAGGGGATGTTGCATGCCTCCGAGCTCGGCTTTTCTCGCGGTTTGCGGCCGAGCGAGATTCTCGCGGTCGGGCAGCGGCTCGATGTGCAGGTGCTCAAGATCGAGAAGACCGGCGACGCCAAGCGGCCCGAGCGGATTTCGCTCTCGCTCAAGTCGCTGGAACGCGATCCCTGGGACGACGTACGTACGCGCTTTCCCTCGGGAACGCAGCTTACGGGCAAGGTGGTCCGGGTCGAGTCCTTTGGCGCCTTCGTCGAGTTGGCGCCTGGCGTGGAGGGTTTGCTCCACACCTCGGAGCTCGCCGCGGGCAAGCAGGTGCGCCACGCGCGTGAGATGTGCAAGCCCGGCGACAGCCTGGTGGTGACCGTCCTGGCCTTGGATCACGAGCGGCGCCGCATCTCGCTCGGCGCGGGCGAGCGTGGCGATGTCGTTTCGCAGGAGGATTTGGCCGCGGCCCGCGCGGCCGCCGGCCCGGCCCACTTCGGCACCCTCGGCGACCTCCTGCGCGCCAAGAAGCCGTGAGCCACTCAAGCTCAACCTGGGCAATCGCGTTCGGTCATGTAGAATGATGTCGTCGCGTCGGACGCGGTGTGCAGGGCGCGGCGGGGTGACATCATGCTCTCAGTGCAAGAACAGCGGCTCGCGGGGCTCTCGGTGGAAGGGCATCTCACCTTGTCGGCCACCATCAACTGGCACCTCTCGGCGCGCAAGCTCGACCTGCGCACGCTTCTGCGCGTGATTCTGGGGCCGGCCAAGGTCGCGGATCAGGCCCCGCTGCTCGAGGCGCTCAACTACCTGCAACAGGCCTACGGCGACCGGCGGCGCAAGAACGGACCCGCCGCCGTGCTCCATTGCCTGCGCGTCGCCGCCATGCTCGCACGCGTGATGCCGGCGCCGACGACCCTCGATCTGCTCGGCGCCTTCTTGCACGACAAGGAAGAGGACCTGACCCGCGAGGAACTGGGGGACGCCGAGTGGGATCGCCTGCAGGCGGAGTTCGCGCACGTGCTCGACAAGATCGACTCCAACCATCGCTGGTTCCTGGGCGAGCGTATCGCCTTGCTCCGGCGGCAGTCGACGCAGAACTACTATGACTATCTCGGCGTCGTGCTGTCCAAGGTGCGCACCATGCCGGATCTCCTGCGCTGCAAGCTGGCCGACCGGCTGGACAACACCATGGACATCGCCGTGCAGCGGACCCCGACCGAGCACGACGACTTTTTCGAGCTGGCGTTCGGCATGCTCTTTTTGCCCGGCTACCGGCCGGCGCCCAACGAGGGCGCGGTGGTGCCCGACGTCGAGGCCTGCGTGCTCCTGGTCTCCCAGCTCTTCAAGAACGTCGTGCTCATGAGCATGCTGCGCGAGCAGCGCCTCGACCGTCTGGACGAAACCACAGCCCGCCTCTTTCGCGCCCTCGCCGCCAGCAGCAGCGAACAGGCGCAATGGGCGGTGGCGGCCCTGCTCTCGTCGCCGGCGTTGGGCGGGCAGGAGCGGCGCCTTCTCCTGCGCGAGATGATGGACTACTGCGCCGCCGGGGGCATGGCGGCCATTCACAGCAAGGAGAAGGGCGGTCTGCTCGACGGAAGTTTTCTCGAGCACTTCGCCGACCCGGACGACAAGATCCGCAAGAAACAGATCGAGTCCCTGTACAACAACCAGCCTCTCTTCATCCGGCTGCTCGTGCTCTACATCGGCATGTTCACCAGCTTCCTCGCCGATTCGCAGTACTACCTGCACGGCATCGATCGCACTGGCCTGCACCCGGTTGGGTAGCCCCGCGCCAGCCTCGTCGAGGACGCCGGTTGCGGGGAAGGTGCTTGTTTCTCGTTACGGGTTCCTTGTAAGCTAGAGCGCAGATAGTGGTCGTTCAGGGAGTGACAGGGCGCAGTGTTCGGGATGGCGAAATCGATAGTTTTTGGCGGCCGCCGCGATCGTCGAGGGTGCTAGGCGAGCGGTTCGTCCATGGTTCTCCTTCTCCGCCATGCGTAGATCGCGTTTGCGTCTGATTCTGTGGGCCAGCGTGCTGGCGGTGGTTTTTCTGCCGGGCCGGCCCG
>JADGRD010000605.1 GCA_017881285.1 Pseudomonadota bacterium
GCCCAGGGATTGGGCACGCCCATCAGCGACAGCCAGTTGTGCGGCAAGAACCCGCGCAGGGCCATGGGCAGCGCCACCTGATGCAGTCCGTTGGTGAGGGCATCCGAGATGTAGTTGAGGAAGGTCATCACGGACGTGGTGAGGACCGACAGGAAGAGCAGCGCGGCCGCGACGCCACCGGACACCACTTGCCACCACGCGCTTCCCGGCCCGCGGCCCCCGCCGGGGTATCGAGTCAGCGACCGCAGAAAGAGCGCGAGCGGCAGCAACAAGAACGGAATCAGCGAAGTCAGGTGGCGCGGCCCCGTGGTCCATCCCCATGACGCGTAGGCGAAGCTGCTCGTGAAGTAGGTGTAGAGCAGCAGCGTGGCCAGGCTCAACCAGAGCTCCGGCGAGCGCGCGCGTAGCGCCCTGGGATCGAGCAGCCGGAGCACCGCCAGAGCCAGCATGGGCGACAAGATGAAGAGCCCACGCAGGGGCGAGAAGAACGATTGTACGAGCGCATTCGCCTTGGGCAGCTTGATGCCAAGAAAGCCACCCTGGTGCCAGCCCTGGTACCCGGCATCGTTGAGAAAGCGGTAGCCGGTGGCCAGCGGACTGCCGAACGCCGCCTGGTGGTAGGCCGCCAGCGCCAGCGCCGGCGGCAGCAGCCCCAGCAGGGCGAAGAGCAGGGCCGCGAGCTTCTTGCGCCAGCCCCCCCGGGCCGTCAGCGCCCCATAGGCGCCCAAGGGCAGCAGGGCCAAGGCGCCGGTGTATTCGGCCGCGACGGTCAATCCCGCCAGCAGCCCGGCGACCGCATAGCCCCAGGTGGGCCACTCCCCACGCCGCAAGCGCCACAAGGCGTAGAAGCACGCGAAGGCGCACACCGCCGTGGTCTGGTGGCTGACGAACTGCTCGGAGTAGCTGAAGGCCAGGGTGCCCAGGGCGTAGGCCAGGGTGACCGCCCCGGCGAGGGAAGTCGCGACCACGGTCGCGAGATAGCGGCGCACCAGCAGCAGGACGAGCAGCGAGGGGATAGCCAAGCAGAAAAGGCGGGCGAAAAACATCAGCGCCATCTCGGGCACGTCCCGATGAACCAACTTGAGCGCGCCGTACACGGGTGCCGCCGCGAAGGCGAGCAGCGGGGCTTTCGAGGGGAAGAAGTGCTCCTCCTGGAAGCGAGGGTTGCCGCGCGCCTGGGGACAGGGCGCGCGTTCCGCGACCTTGCCGCTGGCCGCCCGGGCCACGGCGACACAGGACAGATCGCCAACCGGCCCGTGGGCGCGAAGCTCCTCGCCAATCTCTATCGAGTGGTGGTCGATGAGGGCCCGGCTCTGCAGAAGGCGGCACAGCTCGTTCGGGCTGTGCAGCGCGGGCTGGTACGGGAAGATGTACAGGTAGACGAAGGCCGGCAGAAGGATCGGCCAATGCCGGCGCGGGAAGCGCGCGCAGCGACGGAGGATAGGCGCCCCGGCCCCCCTGCCAGCCCCGGGAAGAGGAAGGCTGACGACCTGGGCTGCATCACCCAGGGAACCGGGACGGGGCTCGGGCCAATCGGTCATCGAGGACGCTCACTCTCGCACAGCGGAGGGCGTCCATCCAAGCGCCGCCCTCGCTAGTCCACCGCCGTGCACCAGGCGCGGTACTTGTCGACGCGGCCACGGATTACGTCGAAGAACAGCTTGCGCAGCTTGTCGGTCACGGGACCGAGCTTGCCGCTGCCCACCGGCCGGTGATCGATGCGCGACACGGCGGTCACCTGGGCGGCGGTGCCGGTCAGGAAGACCTCGTCGGCCACGAACAGCTCGCAGCGCTCGATGGGCCGCTCCTCGACGGTCAGCCCCATCTCGTCGCGCAGCAGGGTGATGAGCGACCGCCGCGTGATGCCCTCGAGCACGCTCTGGTTGAGCGAGGGCGTGGCCACCACGCCGCGCCGGACGAGGAAGATGTTCTCGCCCGAGCCCTCGCTGACGTAGCCGTCCTGGTTGAGCAGCAGGGCCTCGTCGAAGCCGGCCAGCTCGGCGTCGCTCTTGGCGAAGGCGCTGTTGGCGTAGCTGCCGGTGATCTTGCCGCGCGCCGGGATGACGTTGTCCGACGGCCGCCGCCACGATGAAACCGTGCAGTGGGCGCCGTCGGCCTGGTCGATGTAGAGGCCGAAGGGCACGGCCACGATGCTGATGATAGGTGTCAGGCCGTGCAGGCGCACGCCGATGACCTCGTCGCCGTAGAAGGCGAGCGGCCGGATGTAGCAGTCTTCCTTGAGTCCCTCGGCGCGCAGGAGATCGAGAACCGCGCGCGCCGTGGCCTCCTCGGTGAGCGCGAGGTTCATGCGCAGCAGGCGCGCCGATTCGTGTATGCGGCGCACATGGTCGGGCAGCCGGAAGACCAACAACTTACCCAGGTCGGCGTTCCAGTAGCCGCGGATGCCGGCGAAGACGCCGGTGCCGTAGTTGAGGGCATGGGTCAGCAGCCCCACCTTCGCCTCGGCGTAGGGAACGACGCGATCCTTGAAGAAGGCCATGCGGGGAAGTTTGGTTGCCACTGCGCACCTCCTTGAGTCCACTTTCAAGTCCAATTACAATCCACTCTGCGGACGGGCTTGAAAGTACAAAGCGAATGCGCGACATTCAAGAACCACTTTCCGACAGGTGGACTGGACAAAACCTCCCATGGCAGTCACCGGCAACCTCGCAGAAGCGCTGGGCAATTTCCCCCGCGGCGACGGGCCGCTCTACCAGCAGCTGGCCGCCGCCATCACCCGCGCCGTCGAGCGCAGCGACCTTCTGCCCGGGACGCGCCTCCCCCCCGAACGCGCCCTCGCCCTGTCGCTCAAACTGAGCCGCACGACCGTCGTGCAGGCCTACGCCCGGCTGCGCGAGGCGGGCACCATCGAGAGCCGCCACGGCAGCGGCACCTGGGTGCGCCGCGCCGGCAAGACCGCCTGGCCCAGTCCCCAAGAGCACGAAGTCTCGTCGGCCTTCCGGCGCAACGTCGTCTTCCGCAGCCTGGTCGAACGCAGTGGCGATGCCATCAGTTTCGTCAGCGCGCAGCTTCCGCCCTTGCCCGAGATCGACGAAGCCGCGCGGGCCGTGGCGCGCCAAGGCGCCCGCAGTCTCGGCCACAACGAGGGCTATTTCCCGATGGGCTTGCCCGCCCTGCGCCAGGCGGTCGCGGCGCATTTCACCCGCGGCGGGCTGGCCACGCGCGAGGAACAGGTCCTCATCACTTGCGGCGCCCAGCAGGCCATTAGCCTGATTGCGGGATTGCTCGTGGCGCGCGGCGAGGCCGTGGTCACCGAGGATCCAACGTACATTGGCGCCATCGACGTGCTGGTGTCCGCCGGCGCGCGCGTGCTGGCCGTGCCGGGCGCGGCGGAGGGCCTCGACCTCGACCGCCTGCGCTCGCTACTGGCCATGCGCCCTCGCCTGCTCTACCTGG
>JADGRD010000606.1 GCA_017881285.1 Pseudomonadota bacterium
AGCTCGCGCACGCGGGACGGCCGGACCAGCGTGCCCGTCGGCGCGTTGGGGTTGGCGAAGAAGATGGCGCGCGCGCCCGTCGCGAGCAGGGCGGCGATGGGCAGCTCCCAGCCGGGCTCCCAGGGCACGGTGACCACGTGGTTCTCGCAGGTCGCCGCCAGCACGGGGTAGAGCGAGTAGGTCGGGTCCGGGTAGGCGAGGGTGTCGCCGGGGCCCAGGAAGGTTCGCACCGCGATGGCCAGGATCTCGTCGCTGCCGTTGCCGGCGAGGATCATGTCGGCGGATACCCCGTGCACGGCCGCGGCGGTCGCCCGGAAGGCATCGGCCTTGGGACTGGGGTAGCGCCGCAGGTGTTCCCCGTCGACGTTGCGGATGATCTCGAGCACGCGCGGGCTCGGCGGGAACGGGTTCTCGTTGGTGTTGAGCTTGATGACTCGCTCGCCGGGCGCGGGCTGCTCGCCCGGCACGTAGGGCGCCATCTGGCTCACGGTGGGACGGACTTGGGGCAAGCGTGGCATGGGGTACCGTGTATTTCGCACATCGGCAGCCCGGCTGCCAGCGCCCCTACTTGAAGAGCGAGGGATCCAGGTAGCCGACCAGGGTGGCGGTGATGCGATCCTGGGCGGCGCGAGCGGCGGCGGGCGAGGGGGTCTCGTTCATCAAGATCGAAAAGATGAGGGGCTTGCTCCCCGGCGCGCCGGCGATCCCTGACAGGCAACTCACATTGGCCAAGGTGCCGGTCTTGGCGCGCACGAAGCGTTCGGCGGCGGAGCCGGCCATGCGGTGGGCGAGGGTGCCGTCGGCGCCGCCCACCGCCAGCGAGGCGAGAAATTCACTCGCGATACGGAAGTCGCGCATGGCCGCGCGCAGGACGGCGGCGATCTGCTCGGCGGAGAAGCGGTTCGAGTCGTAGAGCCCGGAGCCATTCTTCATGACGTAGGTGCCGCGGGCGATGCCGTTGCCTTCGAGATAGCGGGCCACGGCTTCGAGGCCCTTGCTGAAGGTGCCGGGCCGGCCCTGGTTTTCACCGCCGAGGGTGCGCAGGGTTTGCTCGGCGGCGAAGTTGCTGGACCGCTTGCCCAGATCGTGAACGACGACCGCCAAGGTTGGCGACTCGCGCGTGGCGAGAACGCGCAGTCTGTCCTTGGGCGCGGCCTCGAGGCGCACGGCGCCCTCGACGGTGATGCCGCGCTTGGCGAGGAGCTGCTTGAAGGTCTGGCCGAAGTAGGTTTCCGGCGTGACCACCCGGCGCTGGATGGCGCGTGGATCGGAACCGACGAGGATGCGGCCGGCGACCGTGACCCTGGTCTTGCCGCTGCCCGCGTCGCTGGTCTCGACCTCGGGCGCGGCCGGCCCCTTGGCCGCGGTGGTCACGCCGCCGGTGAGCACGAGCGCGCCGGACGCGGGTTCCAGCGCGACGCGGGCGGCGGCTCCGGCCGTCGGCGCGGGGGTGATGGTCACGGTCACGACATTGCCGTTGAGGGAGGCCGCCGAGGAGGGCGCGCGAAACGCCGCGGAGTCGGTCTTCTGATCGAAAAGCGGCGGACTGGTGCCGCTGTCGAACGCGGTCGCGTCGATGACCAGCCCGCCGCGCACCTTGCGCAGCCCGATGGCGGAGAGGGACGCGGCGAGGGTGTTCAAGTCCTGCGTCGAGAGCGTCGGGTCGCCCGAGGTCTTGACGTACAGATCGCCGCGCAGCTCGCCGGCGCTTACCGCCTTGCCGCCCTCGGCGGGCGCGGCCCCGAGCACCGTGGTCTTCCAGCGAAACTCCGGGCCCAGGAGCGAGAGCGCCGCGGCCTCGGTCACAATCTTGACGTTCGAGGCGGCGTTGAGGCCGGCCTTCTCGTTCTTGGCGTAGAGCAGCTTGCCGCTCTCGGGATCCATCACCGCGACCGACATCTTGGTGCGGCCTAGCGACGGGCTACCCAGGATCTCATCGAGCCGAACCTTGAGCCAAGCTCGCCGCGCCTCGGGGTCCTTGGGCGGCGGCGGCATCGGCGCCGTGGCCGGCTGATTGCCAGCATCGATGGCAGTGCCCGTCTGAGCCCAAGCGGAAGCCGGCCCGGCGAGGACGAGGGCGAGGACGAGGATCGATTCTCGGCGGCACATGCAGAAGCAGCGTCTACCGGCCGCGGCCGCACGTCAACTATGCAACCACAGAGAGCACAGAGGGGGAGGAGAACACAGAGCCGTCGAGGGACGCAAATCTGGCCAGGACTTCTTCCTCTGCGAACTCTGCCTCCTCTGCGCTCTCTCTTGAGCCATAATCGGCGCCGTGGATCTCTTCGCGCGCGCGGCGAGCAAGGACCGGCGGGGGCAGCCCCTCGCGGAAAGGATGCGTCCCGAGACTCTTGCCGAATACGTGGGCCAGGAGCATCTCCTCGGGCCGGGGCGCTGGCTGCGGCGGGCGCTCGAGGGCAAGGGGCTGACGTCGCTTATTCTGTGGGGGCCGCCGGGCACCGGGAAGACGACGCTCGGCCGGCTGCTGGCCGCGGAGACGGGAGCCTCGTTCGTTGCCATTTCAGCGGTGATGGCGGGCGTGAAGGAGGTGCGCGAGGCGGTGGCCGAGGCTTCTGTGCGCCGGGATACGCGCGGCGAGCGGACGCTGCTCTTCATCGACGAGATCCATCGCTTCAACAAGGCCCAGCAGGACGCGCTGCTGCCGCACGTCGAGGCCGGCACGGTGATTCTCGTCGGGGCGACCACGGAAAATCCGTCGTTCGAGGTCAATGCGCCGCTCCTGTCTCGCGCGAAGGTCGTGGTGCTCAAGCCACTTTCCGAGGAGAACCTGCGCGCCATCATCGACCGCGCTCTCGCCGATCCCGAGCGCGGCCTGGGGCGCGAGCCCATCGACTGTCCCGATGCGATTCGCGATCAGCTCGCGCGCGAGGCACGGGGGGATGCCCGGCGGGCCCTGTCCACCCTGGAATCCGCTGCCGCCATCGCCGTGCCCGGCGAGGACGGCAAACGCGCCATCGACGGCAAGACCCTGGAAGAGGCCCTGCAGCGCAAGACGCTGGTCTACGACAAGGGCGGCGACGAGCACTACATGGTGGTCAGCGCCTTCATCAAGAGCATGCGCGGCAGCGACCCCGATGCGGCGGTGTACTGGATGGCGCGCATGATCGAGGCAGGGGAGGATCCACTCTTCGTTCTGCGCCGGATGGTCATCTTCGCGTCGGAAGACATCGGCAATGCCGATCCCAATGCCCTGCGCGTGGCCATGGCCGCCACCGACGCGGTTCGCTTCGTCGGGTTGCCCGAGGGCTACCTGCCCATGAGCCAGGCAGCCATCTATCTCGCGGTGGCGCCCAAGAGCAACACGGCGCTCACGACCTATACGGCGGCGAAGCGCGACGTCGAGGAATTCGGCGCCTTGCCGGTGCCCACGCACCTGCGCAACGCCAGCTCGGC
>JADGRD010000607.1 GCA_017881285.1 Pseudomonadota bacterium
CATCGCCGCCCTCCTCGCCCTGCGAGACCAGGTCATCGCGCCCATCATCGCCGGTGTCCGCAGCCCACGAAAAGGCCGCAAACCCATCACCTGGACCCCAGTCGACCGCGACTATGAAGCCCTGCGCATCGACCTGCAAACCCTGTTCACACACCTCGGCATCATGACAACACAAGCAGCAGCGGCATAGACAACACTTTGTCGATCGGAATCTCGCAAGTTTCTAGAGGGCTGAAGCGACGGATGACACGGGCTCGAAAGGGATCTGTCTCAAGTGCCACCGCTTGGCCTTGACAATGCCCCTCAGTAACCAGGGGCCATAGTGGTGATGAACTCGCCGCCGAGCTCGCTGGCGATGTCGTGCGAGAAGACGTAGGCGGTGTAGCGGCCGAACTGGCCCGTTGCGGTCGGCACGCCGTAGCGGGCGTCGACGAGGGGCTGACCTGGCTGGACGGTGTCGGTGACAAGGATCGTCGGCGCTGTGCCAGGCGTGAACCAGGATGAGATCACGTGCAACGTGAACGGGCAGTTCTTGCCCGGCGCCTCAGGCGTGGGGCAGGCCACGATCGGGTAGAGCTTCAGGTCGAAGCGCGTGTGCCACATGAGCGCCTCCGCGTCCCAGTAGCTCGCGTAGCCACGGGTCGCGCCGTGCTCCTGCGCGAACTGGAGGATCGCGGAGGCGTCCTGTTCGGTCGGGAACTGCGAGGAGGCCGTGCTGCGGGGCTCGTGTACGAGTTCCGCTGTGGCCGCGAAGCAGACGATAATCGCGCCGGCCGTCGCGACCCACCGCAGGTCGAGTCGCACCGCGAGCACCGGGCCGAGCACACAGACCGCGAGCCACCCCCCAACGAGGTACCGGTTGCCATTGATGTCGTAGGGCGCGCTTGTGAAGGTCCACGCGAGCAGGTTCGCGACGAGCACTGCCGTGAAGAACACGGCAGCCCCTGCGAAGGCGGCGCCCGGGTCGTGGGCCTTGGCCAGGATGGTGTCGGGCTCGGCCACCAGTCCGAACCGCTCGGGCCAGAGCGCCCGCTTCGATTGGCGTACCCCCGCGTGGAGCACGAGAGCCGCAGCGAACAGTGCCGTCAACCCACCGGCCATCGCGACTACCGACCTCGCGCCGATCACCTCGCCGAACGGCGAGTGCGCGACCATCTGCGCGAGTGCCGGGGTGAGAATCCCGAGGTGCCCCATGATCCCGTCGCCGTCGACGAACGGGAACACCCGACCGGTCGAAGCGATGCCGGCGTTGCGCGCGAGATTGGTCAGGAGCGCGGCTCCGACCACGCTGACCCCAGCGACGATGAACGCGAGGCGCGCCAGCGCCGGCTCACCGCGCCTCGCCCAGAGCGCGATCCCCGCCAGGAGCAGCGGCCCGATCCCGAGGAGCGGCAGTAGCTGGTCGGTCGCGCCTGGCGCGGTGATCAGCCCGATGGCGACGGCCCCGCCGTAGCCGCGCACGCCGGTCAGCCAGCGCTCGTCCTGGAGCGCGATCACCATCGCGAGGCCAAGGATCGCGATGTGCAGCGCGACGAGGCCGTGGGTATTGAGCGTCCACATCGAGCCCCGCATGCCCAGGCCCGCACAGATCACCAGCGAAGCCGTGACCGCGGCCGCCTTGCGGTCGGTCAAGCGACGCACGATCGACCACGCAAGCCCGGCGGTGAGCAGCCATAGGGCGAAGGGAATCGCCTGCCACACGGCGAAATGGAAGGGCAGCCAGCCCGTTCCTTGGAGCAGCCATAGCCCCTCATACCAGGCGTAGTCGCCCAGGACGACGGAGCTGCCATCGGGCGCCTGGCCGATCAGTTCGGCGATGGCCGGCGCCGCCGCGGCGTCCGAGTTCGAATAGAGCGACTCGCGAATGGCCCCCTGCGCGACGATCAACACCAGCAGGTAGAGCCCTGCAAACGCCACCGGCAACCAGTTGAACGCGCGGCCTGCCCAATGTTTCATTGGGCGGCAGTATACGGACCTGGCATCCAAATCCCGCCCCATGTCATGACGTGACGGTCCCCTGAATTCCTAACGGGGCTTCGCCCCAGCCCAACGAGGCATGCCGTCGTCGACTGCCGATTCAGGGCAAGCTCACGCAGGGACCCGCGGTCAGGGTGGCCGACCGCCACCACTCGCTACGCCGATGAATAGTGATCATGACGCGAAGTGCGTATATGCAGGTCAGGTGCGCTGTCGTTGCGCTGTGGAGCGAGCGCCACAAACGCTACGCCGCCTGAACCGGTCTCGAAACGTCAAACTTGACTCAGAATTCCGGCTTCGCCGGATCGAGCTTTCCAGCAAGCCGATGTAGCGCAAGGCCCGGGGCCCAGAGGGCTCAAGGCAACCGTCCCCAAGCCGCGGACCAGATCGCCGGCCACGCCTCCAGGTTGAGATTCTTCGACCCGTACACAATCAGCTCAGAAGGACCGGACAGTGATGCCCATGTCGTGTGCCAGTTGCAGTAGCGACCGACCGCCAAGTTCCACCGCCACGATGTCGACGTCCAGCTGTTCGCAGACGACGATGCCGGTGCAGGCCGCGGGCGGCCGCCCAACGAACAGAATGGTGCTCCGGTCCGCAGGCCGATCGAGTGCTTCGAGCACCCAGCGTCTCCGCTCGTACTCGGGGAAGGCCGTGGTGAGATCGGGCCCGATCAGAGCCGCGCAGCCATAGGCCGCGATCCGTGACTCGAAAATGGCCACATCTGCCTTCGACTTCGCCGCAGCCTGGGCAACTCGGTCGCAGAGATTGGTGAGTTCGGCAGCAGTCATTTCCGGATAGCGAGAGCTGCTGGAAACGGCATCCTGCTCCAACACTCCGCCGCGATCCGACCAGGTGACAATACGGAAGCACCCCGTCGCTGCAACGATGACGACCAAACCGTAGGCCAACAGGCGATCCCATCGCGGTGACAAGGTTCGCCAGCTGAGACCGTACGCGATGAACCAGATACCAACAGGCATCGGCAGAATGAGCCGGGCCGCTTGAAAGTAGACGACTCCCAGATCGCCGTAGGTCTTGGACAGCGAGAGGATCATGGCCAGTACAAGGACGAAGACGCCATAGGCCACAGCTATCGCCGCTCGGCGCTGCACAGCGACAGCGATGCCAAGCGCAAGGACGACGGCGAGCACGAGGTAGGGCGCACGCAGCAGCTCGGGGGCGTAGGGGCCCAACATTCGTGTGGGATTCCGCAGGTTGTCCAATAGCACCTGGATCTGCGGGTCGAACGCGGTCGCGGGATGCAGAGCATCACCCGGATGCGCCTGGTACCACCGTTCGGTGAACAAGACCCAGACCGCGGCCGGCGTCATCGCCGCAATGAAGATGAGGGCGTTCTGGCGCCAGCGACCGGACTCGCGCACGGCAGGCAGGCAGGCCACGACGCCGTACGCGCAGGCCGGCGCGGTCA
>JADGRD010000608.1 GCA_017881285.1 Pseudomonadota bacterium
GGCCCGGCGCTCTTCGCTTTCGACCGGCGTCCTGATCGCGCCCAATAACTCCTGGGCGGCCGACGGGGTTTCGCCCAGCGCGCTGGTGGGCACCCCCTCGCCCAGCGAAAGCCACTCGTAGTCCGTCGGTTCCTGCTCGACATCGCGCATGGCCGCCGCGTCGGCCGCTTCCAGTCCAGCGTCCAGTCCTTCGGCATCCTCGTCGAGATTCTCGGCGCTGGCCGGCGCGGATTCCTCAGGCGCGCTTTCCTCGGCAGCCACCTCGGTCTCCGACTTGTCCGGGAACATGGCCACCACCACGCGGCCGAGTCCGCGGAGCGTGACGGCGGCGCCGCGGTAGCCAAGCCGAGCCGACCACCAGAGGCCACGGCCGACGTGATGGCCGGCCCAGGCGAGGGAAGCGATGACCTCGGCCACTCGGATGTCAGTCAGTAGAATGATGGCGGTGCACAGCAACGTGGTTGCCGCCAGGGCCGTGCCCACGGGCCCGATGAAGGTGGCCGCTGTCTGGCCGACGTACTGCCCGAGCAGACCACCCGGCCCGCGCAGCAGCACCTCTCCATCGGCGAATGGCAGGTGACAGAGAACCGCCACCGAGGAGACAAGCGAAAGAAACCCCACCGGTTCAAGAAGACCGTCGATGATTGGCTTGCCGCGACATAGCCGCACCGCGACAACGAGACACGCGCCGATGAACAGATATGACGCGATGCCCGCAATGGCGTAGATTCCAGCCGCCGCTGCCGCGCCGCCCGGCCCCATAATGCGGTTGTTGCCGGACTGCATCGAAACGACCGAAACCAGCGAGAATAAGGCGATTCCTAGCAACCCGATCCCGAGGATTTCCCGGCTGCGTCCGCTTGGTTCTGCCTTGCTCTTGGATGTGGCCATGTTGTTCCCGGTGTGTGTGCGAGTATGTACTTCTCTTACTACCTATACCTACATCACCACCGTAGACCCTGGCCGACAGCCGTCAACTTTTTTGCCCCCTGCCCTGGCGGGCAGAAACCGGGTGAGCTCTTAGCTGACTTCCCGGTGCCCGGGTATGGTCTTCCGGCGAGTCGCCCGCTCTGGCCGCCGAGGCTTGGTTTCGTACATCAACCGATCACCGCGCTCCATCAACTCCTCCAACGAACACGGATGCTCGGGATCGTAGAGCACGATGCCAGTGCTCAAAGACAGCTCGTAGTGCCTGGGGTTGTCGGCCACGAATCCCGCCGTGACCTGCCGCAGCCGTTTCCCGACGAGCTCGCCGTCGAACCCGTTCGCCACGATACCGAGCACGACGAATTCATCACCGCCGATTCTCGCCTTGATGTCGATATCGCGAAACGTCGACCGGAGGATTTCCGCGGTATCCACGAGCGCGCGATCACCTTCCTGGTGTCCGAAGCGGTCATTGATGAGCTTCATGCCGTTGAGATCGACGTAGATGAAGAAGAGCTTCTGATTCAGCCGATCCGCGGCGGTCAATTGCCGCGAGGAGAGCACCACGAAACCGCGGCGATTGTGCAGCCCGGTCAGCTCGTCGAGCAATGCCAGCTCCTTGTGCTGCTCCTCGGATGCCCTCTGCATCATGATCATGCGCAGGATCGCCAGCGCGAGGAGCAGCGACAGCACTGCCAGCCCGGCGTAGGTCAGGTAGTAGGTTCGGAGGTTCCGGTCCCGCTCGGCATAGGCCTCCTCGGCCGCCTGGGTAACCACCACGCCCCACCCATACCCTGGCAGCGCCCGGTAGCTCGCCACCCTGGTCTCTTGTTCGACGGGATTGAAGTTGAGCTCGACGCCGCTTTGCCCGGCGAGCGCTTTGCGCACGATCTCGACGCTGGAGAAATCGACGAGCGCGTTGACGTCCCGGCGCCGCGAGTGGTGCACGACGTGCCCGTATTGGTCGAAGATGTAGATCACCCCCTTGCGGCCGCCATCGGCACTGGTCCAATCGGAGAATCCGCGCAGATTGAGTTGCACCTGGAGAATCGCAATGACATCTTCGCCCGCGGCGCCGGCCGGCTCCGCGGCGGGTGCCCGGTGGACTGGCAGGATCAGACTGACGACGTAGGCTCTCGGCTCCGCCCCGCGCAGGTAGACGCCAGACAGATACGGCTGCCGCCGCTTGGAGAACTCCCAGTACCATTCCTTGTCGACGCGACTCTGGCCAACTACCCCGGCGGCAGGCAGGTCGGCCTTGATCACCCCGCCGAGGTCGTAGAGAACGATCCGGTCGATTTCCCGGTACTGCTCGAGCACGCCATCGAGCACGTGCATGGCATCTTGCCAGCGGCCTTGTTCGACATTGCGAATGAGCAGCGGGCGGGTCGCGAACGAGACGCCCAAGTCGAACTGCGCCTTCACCTTCTCGGTCACGATGGTGGCGGCCAGGATGCCCTGCAGCTCCTTGGCCTTGGTGACCGTCCGGGTCGCCTCTTCATGATATTGCCTGATGCTGACGATCATCAGCACCAGCGTCGGCAGTACGAAGATCAGTACGAAGATCGCCCGGAACAGCCACCGCGAGCGGCTGCTGGTCAGCAGGTCCGAGATCAGGCGCCACGGCCTGTGCGAAGCGGGAGACAGACCGCCTCTCTCCCCACGTGGGTCGCTCCCTCCTACGACAGGTCGCATGGTGTTGAGTGGCTCCGGCGCGCCGCTGCTTCGCTGCGGCGCCCACATCGTCCCACAGCAGTTCGGCAGTTACGAGCTTGATCTGCAGGGTTTGAAAGCCGCGGTCGAGAAAAGTTGGGACTCTGCCGAATGAGATAGGATGGAGGTACGACGTCGCGATGACGCCTCTGTTCGCAGTCCTTGCCCTGGTCCTTTCCGGCGCGGTCGCCAGCCCGGCCCGGCCTTGCGCGCCTGCCAAGCCGGATGCGCGCGTGCACGTTTCGTTCCTCGCGGACAGCGACCTGGCGTCGCTGGCGAAGTGGGCGAAGGAAGCGACTTGCGTCGAGTACACCTTCGAGTCCGCGCTGGCGGGGCGCCGGTTGGCCCAGGGGGTGATCCTGACCGTCACCGGTCGTGACGCCGGCGCCATCTTCGAAATCTTGCTCCACACCATGAACCTGCGCTCCTACGGCCACGGGGCCAAACGCAGCATCGTCGCGGCCGGACCCGAAACCGCGCAGTCCAAGACGGCCAACGAAAAAGAGAAAGTCGACGTCGAGCGCGACAAGGTGCTGGCCAACCTCCACGCCGAGATCAAGCGCAAGGACGACAGCCACTACACCATCACCCGCCGGGGCGCGGATGCGGTCATCACCAGCCTGCCCAGCATCGCTCGCACGATACGGATCGCCCCCCAGAACCCCGGCGGCCATGCCCTGACAGGGGAAATCGCCCTGGTCGGCGGGCGCTGGCAGATCGCCCAGACCGCCTTCCGGCGCGCCGTCGAACAGGCGCCGATGGCG
>JADGRD010000609.1 GCA_017881285.1 Pseudomonadota bacterium
GCTCCAGCAAAATAGCCTCGGGGGTCTTGGCCGCCACCTCCTCGATCTCCATCCCACCCGCAACGGAGGCCATCACGACAACGCGGCTCTTCGCTCGATCGACCAGTACCGATGCGTACAGTTCCCGCGCGATGGCCACGCCCTGCTCGACGAGCAGCCGCTTGACGATGCGGCCCTCGAGACCTGTCTGATGGGTGACCAGTTTGTGCCCAAGCATCTTGGCCTCCGCCTCCCGCACCGCCGCCAGGCCCTTGACCACCTTGACACCGCCGCCCTTGCCGCGTCCACCGGCGTGAATCTGCGCCTTCACGACCACGGTTTCGTTCTGGGTTGCCTGGATGATCTTCTCCGCCGCGGCCACCGCCCCGCCCGCTTCCAGCACGGGAATCCCCATGGGAACCGGCAGGCCGAATCGGGTCAAGAGGGACTTTGCCTGGTACTCGTGAATCTTCATCGTGCGCTTCTATCCTCGTCGCTTCTATCGCATAGCAGCATAAACAGGACTTGTCCAGGTTGATTTAGGGATCGGTTGCATGAATTACCCCCCACGGCACGCCGCGGAGACCGCGCGCGTTCGCCCCAGAGCGGAACCTATTTGCGCAAGCCCAGCCGCCGGGCGCAGGCCCGCTGACGGACTTTGTGCTCCCGCGACAGCTTGTCGAAGGTGGTCTTGCGTAGGTCCTGGATGGTGTTCTCGTAGATCTTCACCCAGATGGGACGCGACGGGCAGGTGGGCTGCAAGGGGCAGGCCTTCGGGTTGAGCACGCACGGCCGGAAGGCCAGCGATGCCTGCGAGGCGCCCAGCACGTCGAGAAGGGAGATCGCCGAAGGCTCGCGGGCCAGCGAGAAGCCGCCGTGAATTCCGCGCACGGAAACCAGCACGTTGGCCTTGACCAGCCGCTGGAGAATCTTGGCCACGAACAAATCCGGCGCCTCGACCGCCTTGGCGATTTCGGACTTGGTGGCGAGCCGACCGCGATGTTCGACGAGAAAAAGGAGGCAACGAATCGCATAATCGGACTGCTGAAGCACGGCTGACATGACGGCCTTTCGCTGTCGCGGTCAAAGGCGACCGACAGCTCCTTTTTACCACAGAATTCGCTCGATCGTGGAACTTCTCACGTTCCGCCGCCGTCGCGTCTGGTGGTGCCGGGGACTCGACCGGCCACAATCCAAGATTGAGGCAATCCCGTTTCCTTTAGGCCAGTTCCAGATCGAATTCCTTGAGATCGAACCAAAACCCCATCTGGTTCACGCTGTCGATCTCTGCCTGCACCACCGCCGCGTGTCCGTCCTCGATCTCGAGGAAGCGCGCGAACAGCTCCTGCCCCTCCGGCGGCAGATCGCGCACCATTTGCAGGTAGAAGGCCGAGGTTTCTTCCTCGGCCGCCAGCGCCTGCCGCAGCGACTCCAGCTCGGCGGCATGGCTACCCTTGCGCTGGGCTACCTGGGCCCGCAGCCGTTTGACCCCCTCTCGCACGCGCTCCGCGGCGGGCAGCACCGTGCGCAGTTTCTCGCCCCCGAGCCGCCCGTCGGTTCGCCACTCGGAGAGCCGGCTTTCCAGATAGTTGATGTGGCCCTGTTCCTCCTCGGCCAGGGTCGCGAAGACCTTCTGGGCGATCGGATCCTCGGCCCGTTTCGCGGCGGCCACGTAGGTCGCATGCACCTTCTTCTCGAACACAATTCCCGTCTTGATTGCCTCTGCAACGGTCATGGTTTCACCTCGGATACGCGGGGCCAACCAGGCGGCGGCGCCGCCTGCGTTTTTCATACCATAGCACTCCTATTTAGAATGGGCGAGGCGGCGTTACTGGGCTGAATTTCGGCGTCTTCGTTCCAGAATCGCGAACCCGGCCACATGCCTTCTGCTACACTCCCGCCCACGATGACCACCCCCACCTCTCCCGAGCCCATCCTTCCCGCGGGCGGCGAGCCCATCACCATGACCAACCAGGGTGCCTTGCAGGTACCCGACCACCCTGTCATTCCCTTCATCGAGGGCGACGGCACCGGCCCCGATATCTGGCGCGCGTCGGTGCGAGTGCTCGACGCCGCGGTCGCCAAGGAATTCGCGGGCAAAAAGCGGATCGCGTGGGCCGAGGTCTACGCCGGCGAGAAGTCGAAGAAGCTCTTCGACACTTGGTTGCCCGACGAAACTTTGCAGGCCTTCAAGACCTATCTGGTCGGCATCAAGGGCCCGCTGACCACGCCCATCGGCGGCGGCATCTCCTCGCTCAACGTCGCCATCCGGCAGGTGCTGGACTTGTATGTTTGTCTGCGGCCGGTGCGCTACTTCCGCGGCGTGCCTTCACCGGTCAAGCGCCCCGAGAAGGTCGACATGGTGATCTTCCGCGAGAACACCGAGGACATCTACGCCGGCATCGAGTGGCCCGCGGAATCGGAACCGGCGAAGAAGCTCATCGCCTTCCTGCAGAGCGAAATGGGCGTGACGAAGATCCGATTTCCCGCTACCTCGGGCATTGGTATCAAGCCGGTGTCGCGCGAGGGCTCGGAGCGGCTGCTGCGGTCGGCCTTCGACTACGCCATCCAGCACGGACGCAAGAGCGTGACCATGGTCCACAAGGGCAACATCATGAAATACACCGAGGGTGCCTTCCGCGACTGGGGCTACGCGCTGGCCAAGCGCGAGTACGCCGGCCGCGTGATCGGGTGGGACGATTGCGGCGGCAAGCCGCCGGCCGGGCAGATCCTGCTCAAGGATTCCATCGCCGACATCACCTTGCAGCAGGTGCTGACCCGCCCCGATGAGTTCGACGTGATCGCGACCATGAACCTCAACGGCGACTTCCTGTCGGACGCGCTGGCGGCGCAGGTGGGCGGCATCGGCATCGCGCCGGGTGGGAACATCAACTACCTGACCGGGCACGCGGTCTTCGAGGCCACGCACGGCACGGCGCCCAAGTACGCGAACCTCGACAAGGTGAACCCGGGTTCGGTGATTCTCTCGGGCGTCATGATGCTGGAGCACCTGGGCTGGACCGGCGCGGCCAAGCGCATCGTCGCGGCGATGGAAAAGACCATCGCGCAGAAGACCGTGACCTACGACTTCGCCCGCCTCACCGAGGGTGCCACCGAGGTCGCCTGCTCCGAGTTCGGTTCTCGGATCATTGCGAACCTCTAGTTCGGAAACCTCACGGGATCTCGCTGGTGGCGCCGGTTTCGCCGAAGCCGACGAGATCCATGCTGCTCGGCCGATCGATGCCCACGCTTTTCACCAGGCTACTGATGGGCACCAACGGGTGCATCCACGCGGTCGAAGCGGCGTGCCAGGCGCCCCAGCTCGCGTCGGTGCGCGCCTTGAAGCACCCGGCGAAGGTGCCCGCGACGACGCTCATGGACTCCTGGGGCAGGCCCTGCCACGACACCGCCAGCATATTCACC
>JADGRD010000610.1 GCA_017881285.1 Pseudomonadota bacterium
GCGCCGTTACTCTACCCGCCACCACTCGTCACCGGAAGGGGATATCGCATGGCCACGGGAAGGCGAGCGCGCGTCAAGGCCATGGATTCGGCCTCGTTTTCAATTTGACGGTTGCCGGGGTTGTGCCTCCCTGGTTGTTTGCAAATGCTGGCGTGGTTGCACTTGAGCGACAAGTTCGACCGGTTTTGCAAGCAGTCGGCGACGCGTTGAGCGGCGCTTCGTAGCTCTTGCTGGCATTGCGCCGGGCAGACGGGCTAGTGTGGCGGCATGATGCGAACGAGGATGGCGGAACTTCCCGCTGTTGCCATATTGGGGGCTGTGCTGGCGAGCTCCGCCTGCGGTTCATTGCCAACGCATCGGGACGCTTCCGCCAAACCCGATGGTCCCATGGTTGGCCGGGCGGACGCTGGCGCAGACGTGGAGGCGCTCGGCGGACGGGATGCCGGCGCAGACGCGCCGGTACCCGGCAGTCTGTTCGACTGGGCCGACGATCGCGTGCGTGACCTCATCGCGCAGATGACCTTCGCTGAAAAGATCCAGCAGCTCGCCAACGACGCCCCGGCCATTCCCCGCCTGGGGCTTGCCGCGTACAACTACTGGAGCGAAGGCCTGCACGGCGTGCAGACCAACGGCGCGACGTCGTTTCCGCAGGCCATCGCGCTGGCGAGTGCCTGGGATCCGGAGCTTCTCGAGCGCGTCGCCTCGGCAATCTCCGACGAGGCCCGCGGCTTCAACCTGAAATCCGGCAAGGGCCTGACCTACTGGGCGCCGGTGATCAATATGCTGCGCGATCCGCGCTGGGGTCGGTTCGAGGAGTCGTACAGCGAGGATCCCTGGCTGATGGCGAGACTGGGCGTCGCGTTCGTGCGCGGGCTGCAGGGCAACGATCCGAAGTACTTGAAAGCGGTGTCGACGCCCAAGCACTACGCCGGCAACAACTCGGAATACAACCGGCACAACGGTTCGTCGGACATCGACGAGCAGTTGCTGCACGAATACTACCTGCCGGCCTTCGCGGCCACCGTGACCGAGGGCGGCGCGTTCTCGGTCATGGCCGCGTACAACCGCGTGAACGGGGTGCCGGCGTCGGCGAATCCGCTGCTGCTCCAGGACATTCTGCGCGACACCTGGGGCTTTGCCGGCTACGTCGTGTCCGATTGCGACGCCGTGTGGGACATCGCCAACGGCCATCACTGGACCTCGACCCTGGCCGAGGCCGCCGCCAGAGCCCTCCTGGCCGGTACCGACCTCAATTGCGGCAGAACCTATCCCGATCACCTGCAGGAGGCGCTCGACCACGGTCTGATCGCGGAGAGCGACGTAGATCGTGCCCTCCTGCGCGTGCTGCGCGCTCGCTTTCTGCTCGGCGAATTCGATCCGGCGAGCGACGTTCCCTACCGGGCCATCGGCCAGGACGTCATCGAGTCGCAGGCCCATGCGGCGCTGGCGCTCGAGGCCGCGCGGGCGGCCATCGTGCTGCTCAAGAACGATGGCCTGCTGCCGCTCGACCGTCAGACCCTGCGCTCGCTCGCCGTGATCGGCCCGCACGGCGACGACGTCTACCTGGGTGGGTACAGCGGCAACCCCAGCCACCGGACGAGCCCACTCGCTGGCCTGCGCGCCGCGCTCGCCGGCTCGGGCGGGGTCACCATCGGCTACGAGCCGGGCTGTACGATCACGGGTAACAACGACCAGGCCGCGATCGATCGGGCTGCCGCGCTGGCGCGCAACTCCGACGTGGCCGTGGTCCTCGTCGGCACCAGCCAGGACGTGCTACGCGAGGAGATGGACCGCCCGGACTGGAACCTGCCGGGTGCCCAGGGTGATCTCATCCAGGCGGTGTACGCGGCCAACCCGCGAACCGTGGTGGTGCTGGTGACGGCCGGGCCAGTGGCCGTGGACTGGGCGCAGGCGCATGTGCCGGCGATGTTGACCGCCTTCTACGACGGTCAGGAGCAGGGCGGGGCGATCGCCGACGTGTTGTTGGGCAATAGCAATCCCGGCGGCAAGCTGACCACGACCTGGTACACCGGCGATGCCACCTTGCCGCCCATCGGCGACTACGATCTGCGCAAGGGGAGGACCTATCTCTACTACCAGGGCGTGCCGCTCTACCCATTCGGATTCGGCCTTTCGTACACCTCGTTCGCGTACAGCGGCCTGCGCGTGCTCCCTGGTGTGATCCGGCCCGACGAGGCAGCCACGGTCAGCGTGGAGGTGAAGAACACCGGGACGCGCGCCGGGGACGAGGTCGTGCAACTCTACACCCACGACGCCTTCGCCAGCGTGCCCCGGCCCCTCAAGGAGCTGCGGGGATTCCAGCGCATCCACCTGGAGCCCGGCCAGACCAAGACCGTCTGCTTCCCGCTCGCCGGGAAGGATCTCGCGTACTGGGACGTGGCTACGCACGCCTGGCGGGTGGCGGACGGCCTGTTCGACATCGCGGTCGGCTCGTCCTCCGCCGACCTCCGGCTGCAAGGCACCCTCACCGTGCGGTCACTCGCCGATGCGGCCGTGGGCGAGTAGTGGCTAGTGCGCCTGCCCGTGGCGCCTACTGGCACTTCGGGAACTGCTTGCCCGTATCGACGTTCTGTCCCTGCGTGCTGCCCGCGGTGACCGTGATCTTGCGGTTGGCGAGGTCGGTGAGGTCGCAACTGGCGCCGGGGATGTTCGAGGTGAAATGCCAGGCGCCGTAGCTTTGGCGCGAGCCGGTCTGGCCGCCACAGGTGACCGAGGCGATCGGTAGGATTTCGTTCTCGATGTACATCTCGTTGTTGTTTCCGTTCTTCAGCCGGACGACGACATTACCGGTCACCGGGCACGGCACGAACTTCCACTGGGCTTGCCCGTGCACGTTCGGATCGCCTTTCACGCCCCCCGCGCTGGCCGCCGCATTGCTGAGGTCGAGGTGGCCGCTCGGATTGGCCTTGCACGGAGCATTGCTGTCGTTGGGGCATTCGTCGACGATGGTGATGATCGCGCTGCCGATCTGGACGCAGGCGCCGCAGCGATCTTTGGTGTTGAAGTCGCTCGAGGTGTTCCCGGGGATGGCGGCGAAGTTCCCCCCGCTGGCAATGTTCTTGATGGTGTTGTTGCTGCCCTCGTAGCCACACGCGGTCTGCGGGTTGGGCAGGGTGTAGGTCGTATAGGTTGCGCTGCCGGGATTCCAGCCAGACGGAAACGAGCAAGCCGTCGGGGCGGTGCTGCCACCGGTTCCGGTCGCGCCACCGGTTCCCGTCGTGCCACCGGAGCCGGTACGTCCGCCAGAGCCGCCGCCGGTGGCCGAAGTTCCCCCGCTGCCGCCGCGCCCGCCGCCGGTGCCCGTGGTGGCGCCTCCCGTCGCTCCGCCGGTCCCCGCTGTACCACCGCCGGTACCCGGGCGCTGGTCGACCGCGG
>JADGRD010000611.1 GCA_017881285.1 Pseudomonadota bacterium
CCACACTGTCGCGGCTCGAGACCGGTCAGCGGCGGCCCACCCTGGAACTGCTGCTTGCGCTCTCCCATGCCTATCGGGTGCCGTTAGCCGACCTCGTTGCGGCACCCGAGGAGGGCGGATCCGCGACACCAGACTGAGCGAAAATTGGTACACGACCGGGCCCTTGACAATCGTCTTGGTCTATGAGATTTTCGCCGCTTCCAGACTCGTTACTTCCCGGCCCAAGGGGGAGGATTATGAGGAGGTTGCAGATTGTAGCTGGCGGCACGTTCGTGTCGGCCTGGATCTTTGGTTTGATCCTAGCTGCGAGCGGACCGAAGCCGGATGACTCCGCCGCGGAGATCGCAAGCTACTTCGCAGCAAATGAGCACAAGGCGATGGCCGCCCACTTCTTGATCGACGGACTCGCGGGCGTCGCGATCATCGCGATCGCTGTGTCTCTTCATCGCTACTTGGCGGGTGAGGAGCGGGTGCGGCACGTCATGCTGGGGGCGGGCGTTGCGGCCGGGGTGGCCTCTATCGGCCAGATGGTTGTCGGCGAGACACTTACCTACGATGCTGCGAACGGTTCGAGCGCGAACAGCGTGAAGACGCTCTTCACCGTGCTGAATAACGGGGACACGCTCAAGATTGCACTGCTGGCGATCATGATTGGCGCGGCTTCGATGTTGGCGCGCCGGAGTGGCGTTTTTCCCCGCTGGCTTGCGACCTCGGGCCTCATCTTCGCGCCGATCCTGGCGGTCAGTGGGCTGGCATTCCCGCTCAACAGCGATGTCCTCTATGCGTCGCTAGAGGTAACGCTCCTCGGCCTCCTGCTCTGGGTCGTTGGCGTGACAGTCGTGATCGGACGGCGGGCACCGCGGGCCGAAGGAATCGGGGCACAAGCCGCCGTCCTGTCGTAGACCAAGGTGAAAGGAGTGGCGATGGAGGGAAGCGATAGGCCGCTCGTCTTGATCAATTCATTCGAGGTGCCGGAGGGCAGGGAAGACGAGTTCATCCGAGGTTGGGAAGCAACGCGCGACTACCTGGAAGCCCAGCCCGGCTACGTTGACACGGCTCTGCATCAGGCGGTGTCACCCAACCCGGACTTCCGCTTCGTCAACGTCGGGCGTTGGGAAAGCCCCCAGGCCTTCCAAGCGGCGATCCAGAGCGCTGGCTTTCGCGGAGTGTCCGAGGCTCTTGCCGAGTTCCGCCCGCATCCGGCGCTGTACAAGATAGTGAGAACCTGACCTACCAACCCACAACTGATCCGGCGATTGTCGGTTGAAGGCTTGGTTCATTCCCCGCTCCTTGGCATGGGTTGAGACGCTCGATGTCGCGCCGCTATAGGGATCCGGAGCCGAGCCCGGTATCCGGCAGTCGAGTCGCCCGGAATGGAAGCAGACGCAGCGATGACCGCCGCCTGTGTGCACAACTTCGCGCTGTCCGACGGGCGCCAGCTGGCCTGGGCGGAGTACGGCGACGGCGGAGGAGCGCCCGTCATCTACATGCACGGGACACCGAGCTCGCACCTCGAGCCGTGGGCGTTCCGCGTCGATGAGGCCGCGCAGCGGGCCGGCCTACGGCTGATAGCGCCAGATCGCCCTGGCATGGGCGGGTCCGATTTCCAGCGGCGACGCCGCATCCTCGACTGGCCAGCGGACCTCGCCGCGCTCGCCGACCATCTCGACCTCGAGCAGTTCAGCGTCTTGGGCTACTCAGGCGGCGTCCCGTTCGCCACCGCTGTCGCCTTCGCGCTCCCAGAGCGCGTGCAACGCCTGACTCTTGTCGCCTGCGTCGCGCATCTGGCCCCGGCTCTCGAAGAGGGACTGCACCGGAACGGGCTTCAGTTGAAGCGGCTCGCTCGCGCACGGCCACGCCTGGCACGGGTCGTGATGTCGCTCGGCATGGGCCTGCCATCGCTCTACCCGAGCTTGCTCCTGAAGATGGTGGGCGCCGGACTGCCGGAGGTCGACCGTGCGGTCCTCGACGATCAACGAATCCGCGAGGGGTTCCCGGCCGCGATTCGCTGTGCCTTCAGGCGTGGTGCGAGCGGACCGCAGGTCGATGAAGCGCTCATGTCGGCCGAATGGGGCTTCGACCCGGCCGAGATCCGGGTCACAACGATGTTGTGGCAGGGGACCCTCGATACCTTTGGAGCCCGGCCGGCGATGGCCGAGCACCTCCATCGGGCGATCCTCGGCAGCGAGCTGCACTTGAGCCACGACGGGCATCTCTCCGTTCTCACGAAGCACCTCGACGAGATCCTGGATGGGCTCACCTAGCCACCACAGCACGTGAAGAGGGCGCAGGAGCTACCTTCCGCGCGATCCTCGCCGCGCGACTGTCACCTGCGTCACCCGACGCCGAGCCGGACGACGCGCAATGTTGCTGGCCGGTGTGACGGGTGACGCTCGACGCGCGTACCCCTCCTGGGAAATGCCCGAAAGGGCGGCCATCCGTGCAGTCGGTGACCGATGACAGTGGTGGAATGGCGCAAAGGACCCTGCGCGGTACGGCTCGGCCCTGGGCGCCGGCGGTTGTCGGCCCCCTGCGATCGACGCCGCCGATGGGCCGACAACGGTTGTGGCCGTTCGGGTACCGCGCGTTTTGTACGAGGACTGCCGACGTCCGGGCAACGCCCGCGGGTACAACCGACAGCGGGTGCTGGTGGTAACAGATCTTCGATCTCGTCATCGAGCGGGGAAGGGCCAAACGCCGCGCGTCGGGCGGTCATGAGGTGACCCCCACCGCCGGTTCTGGCTGATGCCGCCCCTCGTGCTCGCCCACTCGCAGCAGCAGTTCCCGAGCGAGTTGCTGGTAGTCGTTGGCCAACCCGGAGGCATCCGGATGAGCGCATCGAACGGTGCGGCCCCGGAGCCCTCGAGCATGGCCTGAATGGTGGCGAGGACCTGAGCGTTGCGGACGTTGCGCGCGGGTTGACGTTGAACAGCACCACACCGGCACAGCGGATCGGCTTCAACGGGCCAAGACCGAAAGGGGATTCAGGTGAAAACAGGGGGTCAGTTTTCACGCGTCGTCGATGCGGTGCGGGCGGCCCCGGCCGGCTCAAGCCGCCTGAACATTCTTCCAGGGGCAGGTGTCGAGCCACCGCCGGCCGGCGGTGAAGTGGTAGTCATCGACGAACTGCTCGGTCGGCCGCACCCAGCTCCGCGACCTGAACCATTTGGCTCTGCCGCACACTGGTTGGCGGGCCTGGATGCCGGCCGTTGGACGTGGAACGGGAACGGAGGTCCAGATGGACGTCAGGTTCGTGGGGACGACGGCGGCACGGTCAGGACTCGGAGACGACGGCGACCGGTCCCTGGTCACCAGCCACCCGGTGGAGGACCTGCCGGACCTGCTGGCCAGGACGGACGGCCTGCTCTGGGTCGACATCCCCAGCTGGGACGA
>JADGRD010000612.1 GCA_017881285.1 Pseudomonadota bacterium
GCCTCGAGCGCTCGTCGCTCAAGGGGGCTGCTCGCGGCTAGGCGCAACCGCTTCGGATCCCTACGGCTCATGACCTCCCCTCACGATGCATGGTTCGTTCGATGCGTGCAAACACGTCGCGAAATTCCTTGCGCGCGCGGCGCAGTCGCGATGCCACGGTGCCAAGCGGTATCTCCAGCAACGAAGCGATCTCCGGTGACGACAGCTCTTCGAGCTCGAAGAGCACGAAGACCTCGGCCAAGTCCGGGTCGACCTTGGCAAGCGCCAGATCGCAAAGCTCGATGTCCGCGCGCCTCTGGTCGGTGTCCCGCGCCTCGAGACGTCGTTGGTCCATGTCGTCCTCCAGCTGCCACCTGAGGTTCCTCCGCCCCAACGTGCGCGCCACCTGCAAGGCAGCACGAATCAGAAAAGCACGTTCGTCGTCTGGCTGGATCTCGCGCAAGCGTTCCACCGCGATGGTGAAGGCTTCTTGGGTGGCGTCGGACGCCGCGTCTCTGCTCAAGCCACGCCGGCGCAGGATTCGCCAAACCGTGGCGTGGTAGGCCGCGAACATGCGTTCGAGCCGCGCGTGATCCGCTGCAGGACGCGCAACCGGAACTTCAGGCATGGCGATCATCGCACTTTCGAACATCGGCCCTTTCCACGGACTGCCTAACCCTTAAGGGCGGGGTGAAGGGCGAATCGATCACGAAAAACGCGCCTTGCGCTTTTCGTGATCGATTGGGGTGACTCGCTGCCCATTGCCTCTCGAGACCGACAAGAGAGGATCATCGATGAGACATTCGCCGGCCACTACTGGGTTCATCGCACCTGCCTGCGTGGCAGCGCTCGTGCTCCTTGGGTGCAATGGGTCAACAGGTGGAGGTGGGCATGGGGGCATCTCGTCGGGGACAGGCGGACATGTCGGCACAGGCGGCGCCAGTAGCTCGGGCGGTAGCAGTAGCTCGGGCGGTAGCAGCAGCTCGGGCGGCAGTAGTAGCTCAGGCGGCACCAGTGGAACTGGCGGCGTCGTGGGCACCGGAGGGAAGACAGAAACCGGCGGAACCACTGGCAGTGGTGGAAACAGCAGCAGCGGCGGCGGCACGTCGAGCGGTGGCGTGGTTGGCTCCGGTGGCGCGACCGGGTTCGGGGGACGAACCGGCAGCGGCGGAAGCTCTTCCGGCGGAGGAACGCTCGGCACGGGCGGCGCCGGCCCCGCGACCGGAGGGTCCACTGGCAACGGTGGCACGGGCGCTGGTGGCACGACTGCCACCGGGGGCGCTACCGGCAGAGGGGGCTCCGGGACCGGCGGCGCCACTCCCGACGCAGCAGTGGATGCGGCGCCAGGCAATGGGGGCTCCGCCGGCGCTTGCCCTGCAACTATCATGAAGTCTGGTGACTCGAATCAATCCGTGACGGTGGGGGCGGCGAGCCGGACGTACATCCTGCACATCCCGACCGGCTATACCGGCACCAAACCGCTCCCGCTTGTCGTAGATTTCCACGCCTTGGGTGGCAACGGCTCGGGCCAAAAGGGCTTGAGTCATTGGGACACGAAGGGCGACAGCAACATGTTCATCACGGCGTTTCCTGACAGCGCCAGCAATGGTGGCAACGGCTGGAACGTCGGCATGTGCTGTCAAAGCGCTCAATCGAACCAGGTCGACGATGTTGGTTTTACGAGGGCCATGATCAAGCAGATCGAGGGCATGGCTTGCGTCGACCCCAAGCGCATCTACGCGTCAGGCTGCTCGAATGGCGGTGGCATGACCTACAAGGTCGCGTGCGACATGGCCGATGTCTTCGCGGCCGGCGCCCCAGTGGACTTCCGGTGCGTCTACGGCGGCACGACGGCCAGCCCATCATGCGCCGGCTGCAATCCGGCACGCCCCATCTCCATCATCCATTTCGACAACACGGGCGATACCTCGCTCGTGCCCTACAACGGTGGCATGACGTCATTCGCCGCGGACTGCCCCCCCAACCAGAGCTGCACGGGCATGGGCTTCCCGAGCGCGGCAGCGAACTTCACGACGTGGCAGACCCTCGACCAATGCACGGGATCGACGGCCCCGACCCCAGGGTCGTGCGCGACGAACAGCTCCTGTCAGGGCGGCACCGAGGTCATGATATGCGTCCGGTCGGGGGGCTCCCACTGCGGCAACTACGATGCGCTCAAGATCGTCGACACCGCCTGGACAGAATTCCAGAAACTGTCGCTTCCGTAGCTCCATCGCGGTTGCCAAGTACGATTGTGTGATCGATCCGCCCCTCTGCCCGCCCATGTGGGTATCGACATTCACTCATGCGACCGAAGCTAGGGAGGGTCCGTTCAATGAAATGTTCCAACGCCGTAAGTTATCTCTGTTTGCCACTCGGCGTGGCTGCATTCACACTCTTGGGTTGCAGCACTTCGACCGGAGGCCATATCAATAACGGAACGGGAGGGCAAACCAGTCCTCCTGCCAGCGGTAGCGCCAGTGGCGGCAGCCAGGGCTCGGGTGGCAGCGCCGTCGGCAGTGGGGGATCTGCGAGCTCGGGCGGCACTGTCGGTAGTGGCGGAACTACGAGCTTGGGCGGTTCCATTGGCAGCGGTGGCGCGAGCGCAACCGGGGGCCGTGTGGGAACCGGTGGAGCAACCGGGACGGGCGCCGCTTCGACGTCGGGTGGCACAATGGGCTCCGGCGGTAGTACTGGCGCCGGTGGCCAAACCGGATCCGGTGGAACTCCTGGAACTGGCGGAATGATCAGTAAGATGGATGGTGGTATGGGCGGAACGACAGGTATGGGCGGAACGACAGGTATGGGCGGAACGACCGCAAAGGGTGGAACGACAGGCACCGGAGGCTCAACGGGCTCTGGCGGCTCGACCGGTGCCTGCACGGGAACGGCCAAGCCCTGCCCACCGACTGACGCGAGCTCGATTGCCTACATTGGCTGCTCGATGGCCGACAACATCGGGCAAGGCTACGGTCAGGTTGGCGGCAAGATCATGTGGACCAACAGTGGCTATGGTACGGGTGCCCAGGTGGTCGAGAACTGGATGGAGGGTGGCAACGCTTGGAGCATCTACGACACCAAGTTGAAGGCGATGGGCGGCATCGACAAGGTCAAGGCGATCATGGTCCAGATCTGCGTCCTCAGCACGCATAGCGAGACCAACGTCAAGTCGATGATCAAAGCGGCGCGCGCCAAGGTCAACCCGGGCACGCATATCTATCTCGTGGGTCAGCCGCAGTACGAGGCCGGGCACACGTGCAGCCTGGCAGGCACCGGCGGTGCCGAGTGGACTGACGCCACTGCACAAAAGATGGCTGCTGACTCGACTGTGAACCAGGACCTCACCTACCTCGGCCAGTTCAAGCTCGACACCACGAAGGGCGAATCGTCTGACGGTTGCCACGCCAGCGCGTC